>JBDRDG010000220.1:0-2105 GCA_043821045.1 Candidatus Omnitrophota bacterium
TTCGGTTTTTTCATCCGGCGAAGGTGAAGCATCCACAAAAGCGAATTTGCCTTGCTTTTCTAAAGCCCTAAGGTCCCATCCCAAACTCATCACATTTCGACAAATATCATTAGGGGTCTCCTCAAAGGTAACAAAAACCCCATTCTCGTTATACTCTTTTATTCCGCGCCATAAAAATTCAGCGGCAAAAAGGGTCTTTCCTGAACCAGAGGTTCCGGAAAGAAGCGTTGTCCTTCCTTTGGGGATTCCTCCCTCAGAGATTACATCAAATCCTCTTATCCCAAACGGAATCTTTTGTACTGTAGTACCCTTTTTACTCTTTTTGCGTTTTTCCTTAGCCATTATTTTCTCCTTTTCTAAGCACAAATATCCACAAATTCGTGGTAATTCGGTTTTTTATTCGTGGTAATTTGTGTTCACGCTAAATCCAGTCCCAATAACACCTTATCCTTCTGGCTTAAATCACCTATTATCCGTCTTATCGGCAGGGGAAGTACCCTTGAGAGTGTAGGCGTAGCCAGTATCTTTTCATCTTCTGCCAGTTGAGGGTTTTTTTGCACATCAATTATCTTTAACTCATACTTTCCTTTTAAGTCCTGCTTCAAAATCTCCTTCAGGTTTCCTATTGCCCGGATAGAATTTGGCGTCTGGCCGGTTACATAAAGCTTCAGCACAAATTTTCTTCCTTTTTTCTGCTTTACCATTTTTCACTCTCCTTTTTTCATTAATAAATTCGCGTAACTTGTCATTACCTTTAAAAGCACCATTCGTGATTCAAAGGTTACCCTTTTGGTTTCAAGATCGCCTATGGTCTTAATCTGTGGTACACTCTTTAGATGCATGTCAATAATACCTTTGGGCGTTATGCCATATTCTATTAACTTTTGACACAATTCCTCGAACAGGGGCTCGTCTTTATCTAAATTTTTTGTCTTAACATAAGATTCCAAAATATGTATATACCTAAGAGATAGGTCTTCCGCAATACTTTTGGTTAATTTCTTCTCAGGGGCGGGCTCTACTTTTTTTTCGAGTTTCGAACCCGCCTGCTCGTTCGGCAGGCGGGCAAGATGTTTTAAAGCATCGAGTTCATGCTCAAGCTGCTCTTTCTGCTGACTTTCTCTCTGTCTTGCGGCTTCCAGCGCCTTATTCCTTTTTTCAAGTTCCTGTTTCGCCATGTAAAGCTTCTGCGAAGTCTCCTGCAGCTGGCAGTTAGTCTCAAGTAATAGGTCTCTTTTTGCTTTATTTTTTGCTTTCATCGTTCTATCCTTTAAAATTTCGTCTTTACCGTAACAATTCCGGATGCAACTGAAAACTCAACCGAGCGGCCCTGGGAGCCGCCGACGCATTCGCCGACTATCGGTATGCCCTGGTTTTTCAATTTTTTTCTCGCGTATGAAATATTATTTTCACCAATATCAGACTTGAAAGCGGAAAACATATTTGCCCCGCCGATAATCTTGGCTTCTATGAATTCTTTTTTTGCGCCTTGCGCCTCTATTCTTTTTATCATCTCATCTATGGCAATATCAGCGTATCTTGTGTCTGGTGACCCGGGGTTCGTCTTTCGTAATTCGTGATTCGAATCACGTACTTCGAATGACACGCGGCGAGCTGGTAACATAGTATGGGCTAAAGCGCCGATTTTTTGTTTTGAATCGTACAATGTAATAACCAAACAGGAGCCGATACCTGATGCAATCAGGTCATCTCCGCTTTTCCCGACTTCTATCTCACCCATGCGGACGTCTTTATTCATGATTGAGTATTAACCCTCCTCCTCTACTCCCAGCGCCTTCATTATCGCCTTCATCTCTTCAAGCCCAAAGATAAGGACAACGTATCCTTTTATATTGGCATGTTCAAAGACGAATTTTACCTCTATGACTAAAGCGTCTTCGGCCTTCTGGGCAAATTCGGCAATAATAACGTCTACTACGGCGCCAAACATATCAAAGCTCAAGGATGGTACGTTTTCAACGATTTTAATCTTCAGGGTATTTGAAAAAACCGTTAAGAAGCTTCCACATATAATGTTACCGACTTCTTTAAGAGCGGATTTATCGAGTTCGTTTAGTTTTCGGGTTGTGCCTGGTTTTCTTTTA
>JBDRDG010000221.1:0-21033 GCA_043821045.1 Candidatus Omnitrophota bacterium
GGGCTTTCCCGCTTTCCTGTGTTTATTTATATAATAGTGTCGCGGGATCCCGGTATTTCGGGATAGCCCGCGGAGCTTCATTGTAATACTTAAGTATATATGTTATAAATAAATACCTGTAATTCGAAGCCGAAAAGTTAAAAATCATCATATGAAAATTATACATATAAGATTGCAACGTTTATTTTTAATTGGTTTTCTGGCAACTAGTTCCCAAATGTTTCCTTTTGTTTTTCACCAAGAAGCGAATGCCCAAGAATCGTTGTATCAAACCGCCTTTCCCTATACAAAATATTTTTTAGACAGGGCGCTTAACGAAACTAGCGAATTTCCCGGTTTGACGAGGAGTTTTCAATTAGATCTCGGCGGCCATGGGAGTGATGAGTTGGCAGAAATAGAGAATGTAGCTTCGGCCTATGATCAAACTATCTTGGGAAGAATCTGTTTGTCGCAAGGCATAACCACGATTTTAGATACCTACGTTAACTATTATCGCCAGTTGAGCAACCCTTACAATCCGTTAATTGACTGCGCTGGTAATTATTATGATGGTAATGGCGTAGCGATACGGTACGGACCCTATTGGAAAATAAGAATCTTGGGACGGGACGTTCCCTCCTGGTGGGATGCGTGGGATTGGCGCATAGATACGGGTGGCGCGGCTTGTTTAATTATGTACGCTCTAGAGGCATATCAAAAGACGCAAAAGGAAGATTATAAAAATTTAGCCGTTCTTTTTGCCGGGTATATTTTAAAGGTAGAAGACAGAGAAAACGGCGGTATAAGATTTGGGCCAAGGGGGATGTATCATTATCCCGAAGGGCACGGGGATTTTTACTGGAACCTTAAATCTACGGAACAGAATGAACGCGCGCTGTGCGCCCTAAAGATGCTGTATGAGATAACCAGCGATAAAAAATACAGGGAAGCAGCTCAAAGAGTGAAAGAGTGGCTTAAGAGTATGTATGATACGTCGGTTCATCTTTATCATACAGCGGCAGAGTTTATTGACGAACAATGGGAGAAGATAGGATTTGGTTATGTGGCTACGGATGTCGTGGCCTTTGCTCCGCTTGAGATGATGTTTAGCGACCAATATTTTGGCGTTACGCAAGAAGAAAGGGACGTCGAAGTTGATGCCATGTTTGCGGCGATAGAAGAGCGGACCGCTTTTTTAAACCAAGATGAGAGGCCTGTCTTTTTCCGTTTTTCCATTTCGCAGGATAATGATTATTACGGTTCGGTAGAATTTTCTTCGCAGATGGCCTTAGCTTATTTAAGGGTAGCTAGGATTTATACCGAGAGAGAAATGGAAGATAAAACGAATGAATACTTAGATAAATACAATGCGTTAATTCAATCTTTGGAAAACTACTTTGTTATTCCCTCCGGAGATTCCCAGGCGAAGGTTGCGCCTTACGCCTCTTATCTTAACGGCAGTGTTGCCGGGCATGTATCTACCGGTACGGGATACGATACATATAATTGTCAGGCGGCTTTAGCCTCGCTTTATTTTGTTTTTGCCAAGGCAGGCTATGACCCAACTAAGTTAGGCGGCGGCCAAGGCGGGTATAACCTCCATCTTTTAGGCGTGCCGGGATATTTAAATCATCAAGGAGATAAGAAGTATAGCGGCGTGGCTGTTTCGGATATGATTATCGATTTTTTGGATGAGCAAAATACAGATAGCCAAGAGGATTTAATGTATTACGCTGATATCGATCAAGATAGAGAAACTAGTGTGTCAGAAATTGAGCGGCTGTTGAATGATAAGTCTTCCAGCATATACAACTTTGCCAGCGCGCAACTGTTACAGAATTATTCCGATAGCGGTATAATTGATTCTTTTTCGTTTGATGCCAGCGATCAGGATGATTGTTTAAAACAGGTAGCTCATTGGCTAGCTTATGAAGTGCCAGGCGCGCCGGAGGGAAAGGAGAATGTGCCGGTTGCCGTGTGTACGTCATCTAATCCGGCAGTAGGCGCGGATAGTGATTATCAGCATTGGATGTCGATAGTTGGCGTGCATACAAACGAAGATCCTTCCCCTGATTTAGAGAATCCTTTTTATACGCCGGAATCGTTGGAGTTGTACGGGGTATATATAAATGATCCCGGCAGCGAGGGGGTGGGGTTTCATTCTTATGTCTCGGCTGAAGAATGGCGGGATTGGTATTTCAAACCGTTGGCTAGCGGTCTTGAGGCCGAAGGTAAATACGGAATTGTAATGGAGCCGCCTACCGATGGGGCAAAAGCCGTTACCATTACGGCTTCACAGGAAAACGAACAAACACGCTTGTTGCTTCAAACACCAAAAAATGAGGTTTCCATATATATACCGGGATGGGTTAATTCACGCGCAAAGGCTTATTTTATGGAGATGTTAAAAGGGCTGGAACAATCTAAAGATTTTACCTTTCTCCTTGATGATCCCTATTTTGGCCAAGCCCTAAAAGATACTTATCTGAGACGTTGCTATAAAGTTGATGGGAATCAGCACGATGATTACACGATTGTTCCCTTTGAGAAGACAGTTGATGGCAAGGAAATAACCACAGCTGTTATGTTGATAAATAATGAGACGGGACAGTTTAAGATGGGTTTTGCCGACCAAGAAGCCGATAGAGTATATTACCCCCTTTCATATTGGCAGGCCTATAAAAGTCTGCGAGAAGAAATTGGCTGGGCCGGTGGTGAGTATCCTATCGGGTCGTATCTGGTAAATACCGAAGGAAGTTCGCTTTATCCCGAACGCAATATAACGACAGTGAGTTATGAAAGTAAAAAAACGGTTATGACTTTAAGAGTAAACCAATATAACGTCACAGCGCAAGGAAAGGTGGATAAGGCTGGCGGTTCTCCCAAAATCAATATAGTATATAACAGCTGTTTTAGTTACTGGAACAGACGGGATTATTTAAGGATAGTCGTGTTTGATATTGATTCAAGCGAAGAATGTACCGGTGAGTTTTACGGCGCATATGGATGCAGAAATAGATATTTCCGTTGTAAAAACAACCGAGGGATAATCGTATTGGAAGGAAAAAAAGCACGGAGCTGTTTTATTAAAATAAAAGGTAAAGATACAGGCGGCGATATCAGAAGCGGCGAGGTAACTTATCTCTATATAAGGATTTAATATTATTATAGTTTAAAGCGAGAGAGTTTCGATGATCAGAAAAGTAGCTATTGTATTTGTATGTGTCTCTGTTTTGGGCGCGCTTTTTTTTCTGATGGAGAGAATGGAAGTTAACCGGCAAAACAGCCAAAATACATTGGTTGACGAGACAAACATTGAGCAAAAAAAGTCTTTTCAACCGAACTCGGAGCAAAAAAAAGAGGTGCGGCCCAAGAATTCTAACAGTTATAAAGCAATTCCCAAAGATGAATTAAGAAAAATAACCGAATATGCCGATGCATTCGATATGCCCAGTGCATTAAGAGAGGAGTTGTTGGCTATGTTAAAGGAATCAGAGATGGAAGAAGATTCCGGCGGTATAGTCAGAGAAGATGATTTGAGCGCTATCGGCCTTAGCCCGCGGCAGATTAGTCAGTTCCCTTTTATTGATAAGGACAAGAACATGACGGTTGGTTTTAAGGTTTCGGATAAAGGGCTGAATGAAATTATTTTCGTGTGTTTTGACTCTTTAGATACGGATGGCGCGGCGGTTATGGCACAAAAAAGCGGCGCTCTTACTGATATGGGGTTGACGGCGATTAGCGACGGAGATTATGTTCAGGCCGAGAAGATATTTTCTTCGGTAGTCCGATACTATCCCGATACAGAGAGCGCTTTCTTTGCCCGGCTTGAGTTGAGAAGGATTTTATCCGAAGAGAACCGGATGGAGGGCATAAAAAATTTTCCGGAGAACGCGGTTGAAAACCTTCATGGCGATTTTAGTTATAAGGAAAGGGCTATAGATAGTAACGGAATAATCGCTGGATATTAATCCGAAGATAACGGCTATAGGTTAATGGTAATTTGAAATATTTATTATAACTATAGAGAAATTTTCTCCCGCCAGCATTTAGAGTGCTTATTAGTGATTAAAATATTATTTTTTGTTTTTTCCTCTATCCGCCTGCCTTATAAAGCGCAACAAATTCTAAACGGAATAATTTTACTTTAGTGGGTAAGGATACTTAAAACAACAGGTATTTTAAGTGGCAGTATGGCGGGGGTAACTTTTCTATTAATGTGGCAGACATAAAAAGCATCTAGATTTTTGGCGGCGGGGCTGTTATAATTTAAAAAAGGGCATTGTGTCCTTTAATCGTCAAGCAGAAATCCCCGACGTTTACACCGGGGATGAATGCGGGTGATTATCCCGGCGAGCTTCGGGTAAAGTTTCGACCGAAAATTTACCCGATATACAGGCGAGTCGGGGACATTCAGGTGAAACCTCGGGCTTTCCCGCTTTCCTGTATTTATATAATGGTGTTGCGGGATCCCGGTATTTCGGGATAGCCCGAGGAGGTTCATTATTTATTCATAAAATGCAAAAAGATTTTCAAAAAGGAAAGCTTATCGGTGATATTCTGGTTGAGCGGGGTCTGATTACTCCCGAGCAGCTAAAAGGAGCCTTGGATATTCAGAGGAATAAAGACGATTACCTTTGTAATATCATTATATCTTTAGGTTTTGCCAAGGCGGCGGATATATACCGCGTTTTGGCCGATCAGTTGGGCGTGGAGTACGTGGATTTAAAAAAAGAAAAGATCGATTTAAAAGCGATAGAGAAAGTGCCGGTGAAGCTCGCCCTTTACTATAAAGCGATACCTTATAAGATAAAAGACAATAAGCTCATTCTTGTTTTGTCCGACCCGTTAAATATCCCCAAAATAGACGATTTGCGTTTGTTGTTGGATATGGATATTGAAGTAGCTTTAAGTTATGAAGGCGATATCCTGGAAAATATCCAGAAGTATTACGGCGTCGGGGCGGAAATCCTGGAGGATATTATCTCCCGCGGCGATATGGACAGGAAAAGCCAACGCAGGCATTCGGCGATTGAGGATTTAGAAGAAGCGGTTGAAGACGCTTCAATCATTAAGTTTGTTAACCAGATATTAACCCAGGCCGTGGAAGAGAGGGCGACCGATATACATCTTGAACCGTTCGAAGATGAGCTGAGGGTAAGGTTTCGTATTGACGGCTTTCTTTATGAAGTGCCGATTCCGGAGTCTATAAGTTTGTTCCATCCGGCGATTGTATCGCGGGTAAAAATCATGTCTAATCTCGATATCGCCGAACACCGCCTGCCCCAGGACGGCAGGATAAAAATAAGGATTAAAAACGAAGAGTTGGACCTGCGCGTTTCAATATTACCGTCATCGTTTGGCGAGTCGGTACAAATCAGGATATTAAAAACGCAGTTATCTTTAGGATTAGAAAGTTTAGGGTTGTTAGAGGAGGATATCGATAAATTTGAGTTTTTAATCAACCGGCCTTACGGGATAATTTTTGTAACCGGTCCCACCGGCAGCGGTAAATCTACGACCCTTTATGCCTGTTTGACCAGGAAAAACCTTCCCCAGACGAAAATAATTACCACGGAAGACCCTGTGGAATATCAGATGCGCGGTATAACCCAGATGCAGGTTATGCCAAGAATCGGGGTGACTTTCGCTGAAGGCCTGCGCAGTATATTGCGGCATGATCCCGATATAATCATGGTTGGTGAAGTAAGAGATTTAGAGACGGCCGAGATTACCATTCGTTCGGCAATGACCGGCCATTTGGTTTTTTCTACCTTGCATACCAACGACGCCGCGAGCGCCCCCGGGAGATTGATTGAAATGGGGATAGAGCCGTTTTTAGTAGCTTCTTCCGTTGAAGGGATAGTCGCCCAGCGGCTGGTAAGAAAGGTCTGTGAGAAATGCAAGAAGAAGAAAATAATCTCGGGAGAGATTTTCCGCCAGAATGGCCTGGCTGTTAAAGAGAGTGAAGTGGAGGTGTTTGAAGGGGTTGGCTGTGAGGATTGCCGTTTTACCGGTTTTAAGGATAGAACGGCTATTTTCGAGATATTGGTGGTAAACGACGATATCCGTGATTTAATCTTTCGGCGGGTAACAAGCCAGACGATTAAAAATAAAGCTTCTTTGTTAGGGATGCGTTCTTTAAGGCAGGACGGGTTACGTAAAGTATTACAGGGCAAGACTACCCTCGGTGAAGTTATGCGCGTGGCCTAATATATAAAATTGCAGATTACAGAATAAAAAATTACAAATCACAAATTCCAAATTACAAACATTATAGATCCTGGATCCTAGATCCTCGATGCTCGTTGTATTATATTAGTAACGAGAATCTAGCATCTAGGATCGAGTATCGAAATTTGTTTTTTGTGGTTTTAGTATTTGGCTTTAGGTATTGTTTGTGATTTGTTCATTGTGTATTGTGATTTATATTAGTGGTTTTACCGTAGGTGAGAATGGCGGTATATATATATAAAGCGAAAAGAAATACCGGCGAATTGCTTGCCGGGAATATTGAGGCCCAGACGAAAGAGGACGCTTTAGCCAAGATAGCTTCTCTGGATTTATTCCCTATATCCGTGGAGGAAAAGAGAAGCGCGCGGCGCGGCCGGTCGCGGGTATCTTTAAAAGAGTTAATTGAGTTTACCCAGCAGTTATCGACTTTGATTAATTCCGGCTCGCCCCTTTTGGTATCGCTTAATACCCTCCTTTATGAGACTGAGCAGCTCGCCTTAAACCCCATATTAAGCGACATCGTAGCGCAGGTAAAAGAAGGGGCTGATTTTTCTCAAAGCCTAGCCAAGTATCCGAGAGTTTTTCCGCAGCTTTATGTCTCTCTGGTCAGAGTAGGAGAAACAAGCGGGACTTTGGGAGACAATTTAAAGCGCATCTCCGAGTTTTTAGAAGAAGAGATGGATTTTCGTACCAACATATTTTCAATTATGACTTATCCTTTGATTATTGTGGCCGTAGGGCTGCTGACAATTTTCATACTTTTAAAGTTTGTCATCCCAAAGTTAGTAGAAATTTTTAATGATATCGGCCAGACCCTGCCGTTTATTACGGAGGTAATTATAAGAATATCTAATTTCTTTTCCAGTTACTGGCTTTTTCTTTTGGGTCTCTTGGCGGTATTTATTTTCGGCCTGAGACGCTATTTTAAAAGTGATAAGAATCGTCTCGCATGGGATAGGTTTAAATTATCCCTTCCTCTGGGAGCGGGCGATTTGTTAAGGAAAATAGAGGTTTGCCGCTTGTCGCGCACGCTGGCGGTGCTTTTAAAAAACGGCGTAACTATTGTTTCCTCTCTTCAGGTGTTGATCGCGACACTGCCAAATCTGTATTTTCGCGAAGAAATAAAGAATATTGAGGCGGCGATAAAACAAGGTAATTCTTTAAGTGAAGCGATGAAAAACACAGCAATATTTAATCCCGCTTTCATCAACGCCGTTGGTGTCGGTGAGGGCGCCGGTAAGCTTGACGCTGTGCTGGAGAACCTTTCTCAGGATTATAATAAAATAATTCATAGAAAAATAAAGGGTATGCTGACTATTTTAGAGCCGCTTTTGATTTTGGGAGTAGGCTTGGTCGTGGGGCTTATTGTTATCGCCATGCTTCTTCCTATTTTTCAGATCGACTTTAATTTCTAAGGAGACCATTTCTTTGGCGGAGAGGGGGCAATTTTTTATACAGCTTGACAGAAGATTTTGGTATAATTTATACAGGCTTTATAAGCTATGGCTGGTGCATCAAAAGTCAAAGATCAAAATGCAAAATGTTAACCTAGGTTTCTTGATCCTAGATTCTCGATGCTCGTTAGAACATGCAAAGAGCATAACGTATGGTGCATAGCATAAAATATAGTCACGAATATTTCTCTATGCTCTATGCCCTCTGCTCTATGCGCTATGCAATAATACTGAGCAAAGTAGTAAACGAACAATTGGTCAGCTTATATAACTTTAAAACTTTCGACAATACCAACTTATAGACGAGGAGGTTAAGATGAAAAAATCCTTTACGTTAATTGAGCTAATGCTGGTAGTTATAATTATCGGCGTCCTCGCGTCTTTAGTCGTGCCCCATTTAGCCGGCCGGGCTGAACGGGCGAGAAGGGTCGCTGCCGGAGCCGATATCGAAGCTAATATACCTTCCGGCTTAGACCTTTACGAAATGGACATGGGCGCTTATCCTCAAACAATAGAAGAGCTGGTGGAAAATAGTTCCGGTGATACGAACTGGCAGGGGCCTTACTTAAAGAAAATACCAAAAGATCCGTGGGGCAAAGAGTATTCTTACAAGTATCCGGGAGAGCACAACACTTCCTATTATGATTTAGCCTCTTTAGGCAGGGATGGTATTCTGGGAAGCGAGGATGATATCAAAAACTGGGAATGATTGTTATAAGAAGCGGAAGGTCAATTTATTTAATAGCAAGCCCGCCTTTACTCTATTAGAACTGCTGCTGACAATTGGAATTATCGCTGTTGTTCTCGCGATGACTTTTCCTTTTATCCAGAATAACATCAAAAATGTTTTTTTCACCTCATTTGTCAACAGAGCGTATCTTTTTCTCGACTATGCTAAAAGCAAGGCCGTGCTTAAAAACGCGCCGCTTGCTGTTTCGTTCGATTTAGAAAGAAAAACATTTTTTTTATTTGAGGCCGGTCAAAAAGAGAGCGGCGACATGAAACTAAAAGTTCCTGAGGCCATAACTCTTTCTATGGAAAAGGAAGAAATTCATTTTTATCCCGACGGCACTCTCGAGGAGTTTAGTTTGGTCATCTCGGATAACCGGGGACGGTCGGTTTCCTGTCGCAGCAGCGGTTTTGACGGGAAGATATATTGCGGGGAAAATGAGAAATAGTAAAAAAGCAGTGTTATTGTTCGAGGTCGCTTGCGTGGTTTTACTTTTATCGATTATGTCCTTTTTCTTGTTTAGGGGGTACAGCCTTTTTATGAAAGCCGGCAGAAGAAGCGGCGAATATCTCGAATTGGCGCTTCTTTCAGAAGAAAAAATCTGCGACTTCCAGATAAAAGAGAAAAATCAACAGGCGCCGGATGAAGAGTTAGAGGGTAATTTTGCCGGCAGGCCGTATGCCTGGACGGTTAGCTTTGAGGATAGCGATTACCCCGCGCTCAAAAGAGTATTTTTAAAAGTGTCGAAAGAGGGAAGGAAAGAGTATTTAGATACAGTCAGCTATTTTATATTTGAGGCGGAGCAAAAACTGTTTTGAAATGAAGCGGCGTTGTTCAAAAATAAAAAAGTTTCCTTCCGGATTGACCCTTATTGAGGTTTTGATTGCCCTAAGCATCTTTTCGCTGCTTTCGGTTTCTCTCTATCTTCTTTTACGCGGCGGTATTATCGCGAGGCGCAGAATAGAGGTTGATCAAACATCGATTCAAGGCATGCATTTGGTTCTTGAAAGAATCGCCCAGGAAATAAGAGGATGTTTCGCCTTTAAAAAAGAAGACAGCGGTTTTAAAGGAGAAAATAAATCTTTAGAGTTTTATTCTACCATTTTTGATTATTCTCTTTCTGCGCCGGCGGTAAGGCGTCTGATTTATCGTTTCCATGAAGGAACTTTAGTAAAAGATATAATAGCGCCTTTCTCGGAAACAGCGGAGAAAACCTTTACGGTTTTGGACGGATTAGACGGCCTTTCTTTTTACTATTTTAACAATCAGGAGAGCGTCTGGCAGGAAGTATGGGAGGATAGCGCGGTTTTACCCCTGGCGGTAAAAATAGAGGCCAGCTATAAGGATAATCGGGAGAAAGTTACCGTATTGGATAAACATATTTTTATATATGGCGAAAGGCAGTAAAAAATAATTTGTTAATTTTACTAAAGCAGGAAAAGATGGCATGATTTTTAGCAGGGAGAAAAATGGTATCTTTACCAAAAAGTGTAAACGAAAGGGTTTTTTCCTTGTGTTTTCTTTGTGGCTTTTTTTCCTCCTGGCGGTTTTTTGTTTAGGTTTAGGTTTCAGGACTCTTATCGTAACAAGGAAAACAAAACTTTTTTTAAACAGGATGCGGGCACACTATTTGGCGCTGTCAGGGGTAAAGTTAGGCCGAACCGTGTTGGCTAGTGATGAGCAAGCGGCGGATTATTTGCGGGAAGAGTGGGCTAACCAGATAGAGGAAGAAGTGATTTTTTCTTCGCCGAAACGTACGGGGAAATTTACCGTGATGATTGAAGATGAAACCAGCCGCATAAGAATTCTTGATACCAAAGAGAATTTATTAACACAACTACTTGAGAGACAAGGTGTTGAGGACGCGGCAGAAAAGGTAGATTACATCCTTGATTATATTGACAGCGATGGTGAGCGGCGGCAGTCCGAATCGGAAGATAATGTAAAAAACGAAGATTTCTCCGTGCCCGAGGAGTTGCTGCTTATAAAGAAGATATCCGGACCAGACTATGAGAGCCTCAAAGATTACGTGACGATATTTGGTGACGAGAGTGACAAGCTTAACATCAATACAGTGAAAAGCGAGCTGTTTGATATTTTGATTGAAGATGATAATTTGCGAAACGACGTTTTGTCGGTGAGGCTGGGTCCGAATCTGGTAGAGGGAGATGAGGATGACGGTTATTATGGCGATGGCGGCACAGGACTTCCCGAGGGGCTGGATACGGTATTTACCACTTCATCAAATATTTTTCGGATAACGGCGCAAGGAGAAGCCGGGACGATTAAGAAAAAAATTACTTGTATAATCAATAAGGATTCAGGTAAAATTATCTATTGGCATGAAAACTAAGAAGATGTTAATATTAGAACTGGGAGAAAAAGTTGTTAAAATATGCAGTGCTTGTTTATCTAAGACAAATCCGGCTATCGAGCGTCTGGATGTTTTTGAGTTCGTTGATGGTGCCGTCTCTGCGGAGTTAAAGGCTTTAATCTTAAAATTATCCAAAGAGAAGTATGAGAAAATAATCGTTTCTATCCCCCGCCTTTTGTTTTTAATGCGCTTCTTAGAGCTTCCTTCTTCCGACCGCGAAGAGATACAAAAAATGCTCCCTTTCCAGCTGGCAAAAATTGTTCCCTACCCGGTGAACGAGGTGCTTTATGACTACAGTTTTGTGGAGGCTAAAGAGGGCGCTTCTAAAAGCATTCTTTTTCTTATTCAGGAAAAGAAAATCGCCGGCCTCTTTGAGATTATCAAGGGCAGTAAAATGCATGTTTTTGCCGTTACGATGACGACTTGGGGTATATTTAAGTGGTTCGATTTTCAAAAGAGGTTTTTAGGAGAGGAAATCGATTATCCCTTGGCGGTAATTGATATTGATAGATACTCGGCAGATTTCGTTGTTTTGGGAGAAAATAAGGTTGTTTTTTCGCGTTCTTTTCTCTATGGCGAAGAGAGAGAACTTTTAGAAGGGATAACCCAGTCGGTGAAAATTTATGAGAGCGGATTCGCCCCAGGTAAATTCAGCAAATTAATTTTTAGCGGCAATGAGAAAAAGTTTGTCTTGGACAGGTTCAGCCGGGATAGAGTTTTATTTATTAATCAAGAGGATAATTTTTCTTTCGCCGGCGCCGGCCAGGAAAGAATACCGCCGGGAGGATTTTCCTTTGTTTCTCTTTTAGGCCTGATGTTAGAGCCGGGTGTGCCTTATTTTGATTTTTCACCCCAGTATATAAAAGACAAGCGTAGATTCAGCCAAAAGAAGAGGCGTTATTTGGAAATCAGTTTTATTGCCGCGCAGGCAATTATTATAGTCGCTATTTTTTTCTGCAAATATATCTTTGACCGCTACTCTTATCTAGAATTCCTCGATAAAGAGTTAAACAGGATAAAGATTGAGACCGAAGAGATTGACGGGATCGCCGATAAGTTAAAGGTTTTAAATAGACAAGCCGGACGCAAGAGCAGTTTTAGCGATATCCTTTACAATATCGTATCGTCGATTCCGCCGAATACGCAGTTAACGCTTTTGGATTTTCAGGAAAACGGATTTTTTTCCCTGAAAGGTTATGTGAGTGATGTTGCCGTTGTCTTTGATTTCGCCACAGAGTTAAACAAGCGCAAGGTTTTAAAAGAGGTAAAGGTACAGCACGCTTCAAAAATGAAAGCTAAGGATAAGGCCATGGTAGAGTTTTTGATCGTAGGGAGGCGCTGAGAAGATTATGAAAACAAAAGCTATTTCGCGGCGGGAGCGCCGCCTTGTTTTAATTATTTTCAGCCTCGCTTTGGCGAGCGTAATTTTTAATTTTCTCCTTCAACCCCTGTTTAGGACACTGGACCGGGTTAACCAGGATATTGAGCGGAAAGAAGCCTTAGCGAGAAAACACAGCCGGTTATTAGGAAAAGGCGAAAATATCCTTTTGCTTTACGACAAATATAAAAACGCCATGGAGGCAAAAGGCGATTCCGATGAGCTGATTGCCGGTTTATTCTCGGAAATAGAAGATGTCGCCAATAAGTTTAGTTTAGTTGTTGAGAAGATTAAGCCGCGCGCCGCCGAAAGCAGGAAAGATTATAAACAGGTTTCAATAGAGGTAGAACTAAGAGGCTCGGTTAGCGCGATTTTTAAATTTATTAATCATATGGAGGATGGGCCTTCTTTCGTGGAGGTTTCGGCTTTAAGAATTTCTCCTCAGGCGAGTTTTTCTAATTTGATCTGCAAAGTGATTTTATCTAAACTGTTTTTCTGATGGTAAAGCGCCGTTTAACACCCTTTATTCTTGACAAGCGTAAGAAACTGGTGTGTAATGAATTAAATGGATACAGCGGTTCAAGCGGCCGGCAGATTAATTTTTAACCGGGTAAGAAGGGGGTTATTTGGCGCGATTTTCGTGTCTTTTCTGTATTTGGTAATTTCTCTTTTTTTAGTTGACCGGGAAAGTTGGCATAAAAAGGTTTTGTCTATATTCCCGGCGTTGGAGACAACCGGTGTTTTTTCTCATGATAAAGAGAGAGACTACAGCGCGTTTATGCGGGAAATCGAAAACAAAAAAATTTTCGCCCCCCTCTATGTAGAGAAAAAAGAGGCAAAAGCAGAGGTTGACCGCGATAAGTTAAATAAGATTATCGAAAATTTCCGTATGGTTGGGATTCTTCCTAAAGATCCCCGCCGCGTGATTATTGAAGACCAAAGGCTGGGGAAAACCTTTTATCTTAAAGAAGGAGAGAGTTTTCTCGATAATATCACGGTAAAAAAGATAGAAAAAGGTTCTGTTATCCTGAATTATTACGGGGAAGAGTTTGAACTTTATCTTTAAACACAAATTTATTTTGGCCATTGCCGTATCAGTTTTGATTTGCGGCGGTGTTTTCGCGCAGGAACAAAAACAGCCTCCCAGCCCGAAAGTTTCTCTCGATGTTAAAGGTATGGATGTTGTTGATGTGTTAAAAATCCTTTCCAGCGAAGGCGGTTTTAATCTTTCCATCGGCGGGGACGTTAAAGGAAGGATTACTTTGTTTTTGAAGGATATCGACGTCTGGGAAGCTTTAGAGATAGTTTTTGCCGCCGGTAACCTCGCTTATGAGCAAAAAGGCGAAATAATCTATGTGATGTCGGAAAGGGAGTATGAAATAAATTACGGCCGTAAGTACTGGGATAAACGAAAAGTAAGAGTTTTCAGCCTAAAACACGCGAGCCCCGGCCGTCTTACCCAGATGCTTTCCCAGGTGATATCCAAAATCGGTAAGGTGATTGTTGACGAGCCGACGAATACACTGGTGGTTATCGATATACCGGAAAATATCGAAGAGGTTGAAAAGATCATTGTCACGGTAGATAAACTGGTAGAGACAAAAGTTTTCAGCCTTAACTATTTGCCGGTAAAAGAGGTGGAAGAAAGCCTCAAAGCAAGCGTAACTAAAGACGTGGGAAGTCTAAAAACCGACGCGACCTCGAATAAAGTAATTGTTACCGACTATCCGGCTAAATTGAAGGAGATTGAAAAGATAATAACCGCCTTTGACGAAAAGCCTTTGCAGGTTTTAATTGACGCTAAGATAATTGAAATTCAGCCGTTCGATAAATTTGATACCGGTATAGACTGGGATTACTGGATGGAAAAGTACTTTCGCGTAGCCGGTTCATTTACCATCCCGACAACTTCTACAAACACTTTTTCCCTTGGCACGATAGGAGTAGGCACAATGGCGGGAAAAAATGACTACAGCGGGATATTGAAATTTTTGCAGAGTTTCGGCGAAACGCGCATTCTTTCCAGCCCGCGGATCTTGACTTTGAATAACCAGGAGGCAAAGATTCTCGTTGGCACTAAAGACGCCTACATCACATCTTCGGTGTCGGAGGTAGGCCAGGAAGCGGTTACTTCCCAGGAGGTCAATTATGTTGATGTCGGTGTAAAGCTGTATGTTACCCCGACGATTAATCGAAAAGGATATATTACTTTGAAGATAAAACCGGAAGTCAGTTCCTCGGAGAGAAAAGAGATTAAAACCGAAGATAAGATTACGGAAATACCCATAGTTACCACATCAGAGGCGGAAACATCAGTAATTGTCAAAGACGGTGTAAGTATTATTATGGGCGGATTACGCAAGACTACCCATAATAAGGAACGCACGCAGGTGCCTGTTTTGGGGAGTATCCCCGTTTTAGGCCTCCTTTTCAGGAGTGAAAAGAGTGAAGTGGTCAAGAGCGAGCTGGTTATTCTTATCACGCCGCGGATTATATCCGGTGACCGCTCTATTGAAGCCGAGCTTGGCGATAAAGCAAAAGGCGATATGAATGAAAGCGAAGCGCTCAAACTCTTTCGCGAGGAATTTAAAAGAAAAGACAGCGCGGGGATAGCGGCTAAGGAAGAAATCGGCGTTAGTCAACCACTGGACATTCCTCAAAAGGAAAATAAACAAGAAAGCGTGAAAGAAGTCAAACAAGATGCCAAGGAAGAGGTTAAGCAAGAGATCAAGCAGGAAGTCAAGAAACCGGTTAAGATAGAGAAGGTAAAAGAAATCAAGGAAGAATCTCCGAGAGAAAAAAAGGAAGTATTAAAGGCGAAAAAAGAGATTGTTAAAGAAGAAGCGGCCGAAATCGCCGCCGACGATAAATACAGTTATTATTTGCGGATTGTCGAAAAGATCAGGAAGGCCTCTCTTTTAGTTAAAATGAAAAAAAAGGGAGAGGTAAGAGTAAGTTTTGTCATTTCAAAAAATGGGATCCTGATAAACGATCCGGTTATAATATCTTCTACAGATAATGGCGATTTGATAGAAGGCGCAAAAGATATTATCAAGAAAGCCTCCCCTTTCTCGCCGTTCCCGCCGGCAATCAATAAAGAAAAAGAGATTTTTGAAGTAACCCTTGTTTTCTAACCGTAAATATAATACAATTAACGATTGCCGATTGGGAATTAATAATTCTTTAGTTTTTTTGTGGAGGGAATAAAATAACCAAGATACAAGAGACAATAACCAAACAATAATCAATGACCAAAATCCAATAACTAAACAGAAATCTGATTCGTAATAATGTTTGGGGATTGATTATTTAAATTTCAATAATCTTGACTATACGCTAGTTATAAGGGGAGGAAACAATGAAAATAGAGATAGCCAAAGATAAAGCCAGCCGGATGATTAACTGCGGCATGGTCGTTTTGGTAAGCTGCGCTTATGAAGATAAAAAGAACATAACTACCTGCGCTTGGCATATGCCGGTTTCTAAACAGCCGCCGCTGATTACTGTCGCTTTGGCCAAGCAGCATTTTTCTTCCGAATTAATCAGTAAAAGCAAAGAGTTTATTGTGAATATTCCCGCCTGGCGGCTGCTTGATAAGGTTGTGACTTGCGGTTCTTCCAGCGGCCGGGGAGGAGATAAATTTAGCTTGAGCCGATTGACGCCCGAGAAAGCAAATATTTTGACTCAGGCGGTAAAAATCGCGGAAGCGGCCGGCGCGCTCGAATGTTCACTTTTTGACACTAAAGATGCCGGCGATCACTATATTTTTATTGGTGAAGTCCTGTATTGCGAAGCGGAAGAAGGGATGTTTGGGCAGGATTTCTGGGATACCAGCAAAATTGATTTGATTTTCCATCTGGGGGGCAGGTTTTTTTGTAAATCACAAGCGGCCTTGGAATATGGTAAATAACCTTAAAGATTATTTCTTAACCACTAAAAATGAATAATTGCTATGAAAGAAACGGTTTATAAATTACCGGACGAATTCCTAAAGCGGTTGAGATTGATTTATCCCGCTTTTGACAGACAGATATGCTCTACTTTTTTGGTGAAAAAGGAACAGACTTTCCGGATCAATTATCTTAAGACCGATTTAAGAAGCTTAAAAGGGTATCTTAACCGTGAACGGATAAGATATAGCGAGTTGGTATGGCCCAAAGGGGCCTTTGTTTTAAAGAGCGATTTAAAGGCATTGCAGAGGTCGCTTATTTATAAAGAGGGGTTGGTTTATGTCCAGAATGTATCAAGCATGATTCCGCCGCTTATTTTAGAGCCTGCGGCGGAGGATAAAATCCTTGATTTATGCGCCGCTCCGGGAGCAAAAACGACTCAAATAGTTTCTCTGGCGGGAGAGTCGGCATTTTCGCAAAGAGGCCTTAGCGATATGACGCCGGAAGAAAAAAACAGTCAAATAAAAGCTTTGTTGGATAAGCAATTTGAATTGGTTGCTTTTGAGAAGATAAGAGTAAGGTACTATAAGCTTCTTGCTAACTTAAAAATTCAAGGCGCTGATTTTATAACCCCTTTGCTTTGCGATGGAATATGGGCAAGAAAAAAGTACCCCGATTATTTCGATAAAATACTTCTCGACACGCCCTGTTCAGGTGAAGGGAGGTTCTATATTAATAACCCGCGCAGTTTTAAGTATTGGAAGTACAGGAAAGTAAAAGAAATGGCTCATAAACAGAAGAAACTCATTGCCTCGGCCTTTCGCGCTTTAGGAAGCGGCGGGATTTTGGTTTATTCTACCTGCACTTTTTCACCGGAGGAAAATGAAGAGATCGTCGATTGGGCATTGAATAAGTTTAAAGACGGAATTGAACTCAGACCCATTAACCTTTCTTTGAAAAATACTCTTGCCGGCTTAATCTCTTGGCGGGGTAAAAAATTTTCCGCCGCTCTGACAATGGCTTGCCGGATTATTCCTACCAGTTTTATGGAGGGATTCTTTATCGCCAAACTGAAGAAGATTTCTTAAAGATTCTTCCTTGATGTTAGGCTAAAAATCCCTGATTGACCTTTTTGATAGTATGGGAAAGGGAATGTACCCGGGCAAGAAAAATATTTCTTGCCCCACGAATACAACTATTTTCTGCTAACAAATTAAGCGCCGACATCCCTTTCAATAAAAAAGGCGTCGGTTAGAGGAATTTATCAGCTTATAAAAGAATAGCTTTCAATTCTTTCGATGCTCTAAAAGCTATTTTCTTCTTTGCTTTAATTTGAATCGCTTCGCCGGTTTTAGGATTTCTTCCCATTCTCGCTTTTGTCTCTTTTACTTTAAATGTGCCGAATCCGGATATAGTCACAGGTTCTTTATTCTTAAGAGTGCTTTTAATCGTCTCAAGAATTGTCTCTACGGCCATTTGAGCCTCTTTCTTTGTCTCTGTGCTTTTCGCGAGTTCTGCTACCAACTGTGCCTTGTTCATCGAAACACCTCCTTTTGTTTGTTAACCATAAAATTCCCTAGAGCCACATTAGATATTTTATAATCTAAAATAAATATTTGTCAAGATATTTTAATGATTTATAATATCTCCATGATTATTACCGCCCGTGAGTTTGAACTTATCAAAAAGCATAAAGGAGAAAAGGAATTCTTTTTAAGCGTGGATTTTGGCACAAAAGTAGTTGCCGCCCGCAGAGAAGGAGCCTTTGTGGTGATTGATAACCGCCACAAACTGCCGCTTGAAAGCAAGGTAAAGAGTAATTTTTGCTATCGGATAACGGGAAACTCGATTTCTCCCATTGCTTTTTTCTCGCAAGATACCAACCGCTACTATAAACTTCTGCCCACAAGAGATTGGCCGAGTTTTACCATCGGGTCGGTCCCTATGCACCGCGTAAGCTGCGGTTCACCCCGGCAGGACAGCCTTAATAAGATTAATCTTAGCCGGCCGCGGGGAGTTGTGCTGGATACCTGTATGGGATTAGGCTATACGGCAATTTTGTCTTCTTCAAGGAGCGACAAAGTGTATACGTTTGAAATTGACCGGACAGTCTATGTTCTGGCGAAGATGAGTCCTCTTTCTCAAGAGCTGTTTAAAAGAGAGAATATTATTATTTATAAGAAAGACATTTCGCAGTATATAAAAGAGTTCGCGGAAGATTTCTTCGACTGTATTATCCACGATCCGCCGACGTTTAAACTTTCTCCCCAACTTTATTCCCGATCATTTTATCAGCAGCTTTACCGTGTGTTGAAGGATAACGGCAATCTTTTTCACTATCTGCCTTTGTATGGTGTTAGAAGAGGGATAAATTTTCCCCGACAGATAATAATGAAGCTAAAAACGGCCGGATTTACCGTAGAAAACTCTTCTTGTGATAACGATGTCCTCTGCCGTAAAAAAAAGGCGGCGCGGCGTTAAAGACGGATAGTCTTGGTTTTAAAGGGAATCTTGATGATGGTTTTATTTCAGCAGTTGTTCAAGAATGCCGCGAAACGTATCTATGGGCGATAGGATTACCGGTTTAATCCGGTAGCGCGGCTTTTGAACCGTACCCTTAATTTCTATGGCAAGGCCGGTTTTTCCTAAGAAATCAGTCATTATTCTTTTTAGGCCGTCGGAGGCGTTAAGAAGCGAGGGGTTGAAGGTGGGAAACAACATAAAATCGATTGTGTTGTCAAACGATATCGCCCCCTGCCCTTCTAATTTCATCTGTACCGATTCAAGTTCTACCTGATCAATAACCAGGCTTTTGTCTTTTAAGAGAAATTCCACGTAACCTTCTTCAAAAACAATCCGTTCAAAGTCAGGGATAAAAAGCAGTTCGCCAAGGCCGCGCAAGAAACTTATCTCCCAAATCTTGCCTCCGTTTATGGCGAGTTTGCCGTGGCCGGTGATAGATTTTATATCGCGGGGGTTAAGGCTTTCGATAGCCCCTTCCAGCGATAAGCGGCCGGCGAGGTTTTTTTTCTCAACGAAAGGTTTTTCCTTAATTCGCGAAAGGTCAATATTTTCCATAAGGAGGTTGCCGACCAGTATGTTTGCCGGATGGCTTAGCCGCAGTTTTAACTCTGTCTTGCCGTCCCAAAGGTTTGCTAAGAGAGGGCTAAGAATCGATTTTTCTTTATCACTTTTTATTATGAATTTTACGCCGGTTAAATCCGTCTGGGAGACAGAGAACTTCTCCGATGAGCCGGATAGAGTCGTCTCTATGGAATTGTCTTTATAGCTTCCCCTTGTTTCGAAATCTATTTTTACTGTGCCGGCAGGGTTGAATTTCTTAATTTCCGATATGTCGGCAAGTTTTAACTGTTCAATGATATTTAGGATATCTTCGGCGGCGATTGAGCCGATTCCCCGCAAGGAAAGATAAGAGGGATTAAAAGTCACTTTGCCGTCAGTCTTTATTTGGGAGAGGTTCTTATTTATCGTTAAAGATGATATGGTTAATGTGTCTTTTGCGTAATCGCCTTTTATTCCGGCATTAGCCAGGCCGGATTCAATATCGGCGGTTATTGTTCCCGCCGGCATGTCTTTTAAAGCCAGGTTTGCCTTTACAGGAATATCTTTGTAATTAAACGATATGTCTTTAAGCGTGATGTTTTTATTATCAAGCGTGCCTTGGCAGGAGAAATTTTTTATATCGCTTATCTCGCCTATAGAAGCATCGCTAAGAGAGAAAGAAGCCGTATAAGTATAATCTTTTTTTTCTATATTGCCTTTTACCTTTGTCTTGACGGCGGCCGTGCCTTTGGGGGTAACAGCCAGAGGCATTTCTTTTATGCCCGCGGCTATGGTATAGATATTTTCAAGGGGGCTTTCGTAGCCGGCTTCAATATCAAAAGCGATATCTTTAAAATCATCAATCCGGCCGGAAAGTTTTAAGGGGTAATTATTGACCTGGGCTTGTAATGATTTTATGGTTAGAGAGTTATTTGTAAGTTTGATATCGCCCGTCAGCTGGTTGATTTTCTCAAGGTAAGGAATCTTCGTTATATCGCAGTTAGAAAGCAAAGCGTCTAGGCTATACCGCGGCTGTTTTTCTTTTAAGGAGAAAGTCACAGAAGGCGTAATGTCCATGTTGCCTTTAAATCCGACAGCGGCGTTTATAAAATCAATATTTTCCAGAATAATCTTACCGTTAAGATCGTAGCTTTCACTGCCGTTTATGGTAAAATGGGCGGTTTTTAACATACAGCTGTTGAGCCCGCCTAAGGATGTAAAATAGGGGTTATAGACGGCCAGATTTATATTTTCCGCTTCGATGGTAGCGATGAGTTTTTTATTATCTAAAGAGTAAATACCTTCGAGGGAAAGATCTTTTTTCCCTCCGGTAAGATTGGTCAGGCGGAAGTTTATCTCCGCGGGAAGAGAGAAACGCAGGTTAAAATCGATGCGCTCGAAGGTTTTTTCAAACGATACCGCGTGGTCACGAATTTTAAGGCTTAATTTCTTAATGTCGATATTTTTAATCAATACTGTTTTTGTCCCTTTTTTATCCTGGCTTTTTACCGCCGGCAGAGAAAAGCGGCCCTGTTTATCACGTTCTATAACCAAATACGGCCGGTTTATTTCTATCGATGAAATGATTAATGTCTTCTTAGCCAGGAGTGAGAGGTAAAAAGGAGATATCAAAAGAGATTCCACGGTTAAGATAGGAGCGTTTTCTTTATCATAAAGGATAATCCCTTCACAATGGATATCGCCCCGCCAATTCAGTTTTATCTTTTTAATCTCTATATCCTTGCCGATTGACGTTTTGAGGCGGTTTTAACCAGACTTTCTAGTTTTTTGGGAAGAAATATATTTACCGCCGCTACGATGAGAAGAAAGATAATAAAAAGTATCGCCAGAATAATAAGGAGTGTTTTTATTCTTTTTAGCATAATTATGTGTTTGTCGCCTTTAGCTCCCTTAAAATTTCTTACAGCAGG
>JBDRDG010000222.1:0-3562 GCA_043821045.1 Candidatus Omnitrophota bacterium
GGTTCGCTTCATTTACTATCGGTATGCAGCCGTAATTGTTATCAGCCAGTAGTTTAATCGCTTGTTTTAAACTGTCGTGCGGTCTTAGAGCGGCTACTTCTTTTGCCATTACTTTTTCTATAGGGAAATGTTCCAAAACAATCGTCTTTTGGGAAATGTTATCTTCACCTTCACTCGGAATGATACGGAGCATGTCGCGTTTGGTGATTATCCCTTTAAGTATGCGCCCTTCCGAGACGACAGGCAAATGGCGGATGTTATGTTTTCGAAACAGCCGGGCGGCGTCGTTTAGGGTATCTTCGAGTTCTACCCGGCAAGGGTCTTTACTCATCACTTCATGTAAATAAATTTTATCCAGCACCTTAGTTTTATTGTATCGGGACGAGAGTTTGTTGGCAAGATAAAAAATTATATATATTATCAAAAAGGCAATCGCGGCCAGTTTGATAAGTTTTTCCGTGCCGATCTGTTCAGTATAGCTTGCGAAAAGGGAGTCGTACCACTCAGCGAGGCGGTTGGAGTAGGCTATGTGAGGCAGGGCGCAAAAAAAGACGAGAAGAACGATATTCCTTTTGGTTTTGGGTTTTGTTTTCATGGGGAAACAGGTTATTCGATACTAGTATATATATATTTGTTGGCAAAGGCAATATCTGTTTCTAGGCGTGTTTGCCCGGTATTTTTGTGGT
Organism: Candidatus Omnitrophota bacterium; assembly: GCA_043821045.1. Classification (GTDB taxonomy): domain Bacteria; phylum Omnitrophota; class Gorgyraeia; order Duberdicusellales; family 4484-171; genus JBDRDG01. The sequence continues at coordinate 687 of JBDRDG010000222.1, forward strand.
ATAATTATTTTTAATGAGAGTACCCTTTAATCCTAGAGCGGGAAAATGTTTAGTCTAACTATTGGCGAAAAACCGGGTGAAATGACATATCACGTAACAGGTCAATAAAAATGTCGGCTGAAGGATTGTTCAGAGAAGCCGCGAGATTCCCCGAAGATTTTCGCGGTTCCGACTTTTTTTCGGGATAGTCCGAGGATGGTCGTTTATCCCGACGCGACACACCTGAGGTCGCTTGTCGCGGATGGAAGCGTGGTCGGGATTCTCCCGAGGAATACTCGGAAGAAGCTGCTTGGCGCGTAGCGGAGCTTCATATTGCCCATGAAAGAAAACAGTATAAACATAAAAGTTTTTGATTCGATTCCTTTCTCGGCGCCGCCGGATAAGATATACAGCCGTTTAGGATACGTAAAAGGCGTGACGAAGATCAGTAAAGGTCAGGACGGCCTGATTAAAAAATATATCGGCCAAGCCAGAGAGCTAATTCGCCTTAAAGGCGCGGCAGTAAGGGTTCCTATAGAGAAAGTAGATTCCGGTGAAATAACACTTTCTGGCCGGATTAGCTTTAGAAGTAAAGCCTTGGCTAAATTTTTGGTTAATTGCAAGGAAGTCCTAATTATGGCCGCTACCGCCGGGGAAGAGGTTGTTAAGGCTATTGATAAAAATTTCCAAGGCAAAGACATGACTTTAGCCGTAGTCTTTGATGCCGTAGCCAGTCAAGAGGTTGATCAGTCCCTCGCTTGGATCATGAATTGTTTTAACATAAGCCTTGCGGCTGAAGGGAAATGCCTTACGCCGCGGCGTTTTTCCGCCGGCTATGGCGATTTTTCTCTGGATAACCAGAAGATTATATACGATACTTTAAGATTAAAACGTCTGGGTATTAGCCTCACAGGAGAATATATATTAGTGCCGGAAAAATCCGTTACAGCCATTGCCGGTATTAAACAGGATAAAAGGGTGTAGTTTAAATGATTCTTATGATTTATTTCCCCCCCTATCCGCTAAACGCTATACGCTATACGCTAGTTAATATTAGGTTAAGCCATGAATAAGCTAAAAAATATTTTAAACAAACGGGTTGTGATTCTTGACGGCGCCACAGGAACCGAACTGCAGAAACGCGGTATGCCCGAGGGGGTATCGCCGGAAATATGGTCTTTAGAAAACCGGCGGGTTCTTCAATCGATTCATTCCGAATACAAAAAGGCCGGGGTCGATATACTTTACACCTGTACATTTGGCGCCAACGGGATTAAGCTCAAGCAGTATGGCAGCTACAATACAAAGAATGTCAACCGCGATCTTGTTTTTCTCGCGAGAGCTTGCGTCGGGAGGGATATTCTTATTGCCGGTGATATTGGCCCTTGCGGCATGTTCGTTGAGCCGTTCGGTCCGTTAAAGTTTGAAGAAGCGGTAAGAGTATTTAAAGAGCAGGCGCAGGGTTTACTCGCCGGCGGCGTCGATCTTTTCGTGATCGAGACGATGATGGACATTCAGGAGGCGCGCGCCGCCCTTATTGCCGTTAAAGAACTGAGTGATAAGTTTACTATTGTGACTATGACCTATGACAAGGATGGTAAGACCTTAAACGGTACCGATTCAGAGACGGCCCTGATTACTCTTCAGAGCCTTGGCGCCGATGCCGTTGGCTGCAACTGTTCCAGCGGCCCGGCGGGAATGCTTGATTTCATCGGCAAAATGAAACCCTACGCGACAGTTCCTCTTGTGGCAAGGCCAAATGCCGGCATGCCTAATTTACGGCAAGGTAAAACCTATTTTGACATGGCGCCAGATAAGTTCGCTTCTTTCGGCCGGGCATTTGTCGAGAAAGGCGTGAATATTCTGGGAGGATGCTGCGGGACTTCGCCCCGCCACATCAGCCGCTTAAAGAAAGAAATTAGCGGCCTATCGCCGCTGGGCCCTTTACGCCGCTCTCTAAGCGCTTTGAGTTCTGCCCGCCGCTCTATAGTTATTGGCAGGGACAAGCCGTTAATCGTTGTCGGCGAATGCATTAACCCGACCGGCAAGAAAGTTTTGCGCCAACATATTCAGCAAAACAAAATATCGTTTATTAATCAGCTCGCCAAAGAGCAAGAGGAAAACGGCGCCGACCTTTTAGATGTTAATCTGGGAGTCCCCGGCATCGATGAAGGATCTGTTTTTAAACAGGTCGTATATATGCTTTCACTTAACACGCCGCTCCCTTTAGTGATCGATTCTTCCATACCGGCGGTAATAGAGGCGGTTTTACGGGTCTATCCCGGCCGGGCATTAATTAACTCCCTCTCGTGTGAAAAAAAGCGTCTTAAAAAAATGTTGCCCCTCGCCGCTAAATATGGTGCTATGTTTATTCTCCTTCCCGTAAGTAAAAAAGAAGTTCCCAAGACGTTCAAAGAAAGAAAGGCTATAATCGAAAGAGCTTTTGACCAGGCAAAGAAATACGGTTTTAGCAAAGACGATATTGTCGTTGACGCAATAGTTCTAGCTGTGTCTTCCAGTCCAGATTCAGCCGCGCAGACAATGAAGACAATAGCCTGGTGTTACGAGAAATACGCTATAAGTACTATCCTTGGTCTTTCCAACATATCTTTCGGTATGCCGCAGCGGGCCTGGATTAATGCCGCCTATCTTGCCATGGCCCAGGCGCGGGGGTTGACTATGGTTATCGCCAATCCTTTAAGTGAAGCAGTGATGAATATTAAACTCGCGGCAGACATGCTTCTCGCTAAAGACGTTGACGCGGCATCGTTTTTAGACCATTTTTCCAAGAGGCACACCGGAGACGATGTTATCTTTCCCATGGTTTTGTCTCCGGAAAAAAAGGTATACGAGTCAATTGTTCAGGGGAACAGGCAGGAAATAAAGAATTTTGTTGA
>JBDRDG010000223.1:0-2321 GCA_043821045.1 Candidatus Omnitrophota bacterium
AAAACGCCGGGAAATAATTAGCTTTATTAAAGAGGCCGACACAAAAAGACTCGTTAAGGCGATCGGTGAGTTAAAGAAGGCATGGCTTTTATATACAGGAGAAAGAACCGAAACAGAGTGGTTACGGATATTACGAAAGACGCTTAATACAACGATGGGAACAGCCGAAAACGGACATGGTGACTATGAGCTTAATCTTTCAGAAAGAGCGAACGATTTTACGGCAATAATCAAAGTAGAAAAAATACTCCGGGAAGAAGGGTTTGACATGGGCCTATACGTTCCGGTCCTTAAAGAAAGTTTATCGCGTTTTATCACCGTCATCGATACAGTCATCCTCCTGCTTTCTTATGACAAGCCCCTACCGCTTAGCGCCGCTGATAATAGAGGAAGATTAATTGATCCAGATTTTATTAAGGTCATGGGAATCATGCGCCGCCATTTTACCGGTATTTCCGCTAAACTCGATATTTCCAGTGATATGCTTGTGTGCCGAAGCGTTGATGTTGAAGGAGAGTTCGCCGAAGTCACTTTCGCCGTTCGCGGCCTGCCTTCGTCGTTAAGCGAAGCGATAGTTGATATAGAGGATAAAAATGTTCACATGCTCCAGACAGTCGAGGGAATAAAAAGTATTATGCGCCATGCCGAAAGGATAAGAGAGAAAACGCGCGCGGCGGCGCCGAAAGGTTTTCTTATCTACCCGGCCGGAATGAATCGTAAACCAGCCGGCGCGCGATTAGAGCGGTTTGTCGCCGGCCTTACAAAAGAGCACGATGGGAAGCCGGGTTGTGTCGAATCTATCGTGTTTGCCGAGTTAGCCGCCCTGCGCCAGGCCGCTTGTGTTTCTTCATCCAGCGCGGTAAAAACAAAGGGGTCCGAACAAAACGGCGAGCAGTTAGCTGTGTTACAATCGAGAGTTTTGTATCATTACCCCTATTTGTCAGAAGTAACGGATAAAATCCTGCCGATTATCGAATCCATGGCAAAAGAAAGAAAAATAAAATCTCTCTCGGCTTTTATGTCTTTTTGGATCAAAGTTATCAACAGCTACGGAGCGTTTCCTTTTGACAGAGATGGTCTGCCTAAAGGGATCGAACGTAGCGGGACGAAGCAAAAGAGGGACGCAACTTACGAGGCACGCAATTTCGCGCATTACAATCGCGATAACCCTGTGATAGTTTTCTTAAAAAGGCTTCATAAAGCTGAAATCGATAGGGAAGAGAAGGATGAGATAATAAGCGATTTCATTAATATCGAACAAAAAGCGGAGGCGTTACCGAAAACCGTTTTAATACGGATTAAGATTAAGAAAGGAGACCATCCCGGTATTCTCGCTAAAATTACAGAAATTCTGAAAAATAGCGGAACGGTTATTTATGTTGACTCTAAAAGCACGAAGGCTGTCGTGGATATCATGATTGAGTTAGACCCCGCCGCGCGGAAGATGATTATGTATGATGAGATAAGGAGAATAACCGTTGTTAGGAACAGGGCGTTTGAAGAGATGGTAAAAACAGGCAGTTTTTATAAAATTACGATTAATTTCGGTATGGAACATAGTAAGATGTGGCTTTACTATATATTTAGGTGTATGCAAATGTTAGACGGGAGAATAAATAATTGTGATTTTATAAATACAGGAAGGTTCACCACGCATGTACGAGGCGATGGTTTTACTCTAAACACAAATTTCATGATTCCTAAAGAAATAACGCAAGAGAAGATAGTAAAAGATCTTTCAAAGCTTAATGGCCTTCAATACCTGACCGTTAAATCAACTTCGAGCAGTATTCCCGCATCAATGCCCGAACGGGTCAGCCGGATTGTTAATGATATAGCGGGTATCCTTGTTAAATTGTCAGATGCGGAGATATTAACGGTTATTCACCGCCATGTTAATGAAACAGCCTGTCGAAACGGATGTAAACCTGTTAACCTTTTGGCTCAGGCGGTACAAGGAGAGTTAACAAAGATAAATTACCAACGCGGCGGCCGGACTCAAAGGACGCAAAGAGTAACGATTATTGTTTTATTAGAAGAAGCCGTTCGTATTATAAGGGCGAATACACCTTCTGGGGCAGAGCAGCCATTGGTTCCCAGCGAGCGTCAACCAACTGGCAGAACATCCAGCTCGCCAACACCCACTACGTCCGTATTTCCCCTTTCCCTTATGTCCCAAAAACAGTTCGGAACTGAAAATGGGACACAAGGGGTGGTTGGGGTTAATGGGTATAGCAGTCTGATGTTTACGAATTATGTGGCGTCGTCAGGGTTGAATAAGGCGTCGCCCATATTAGGCCGGAGACAAGAAACTAGAGATA
>JBDRDG010000224.1:0-5549 GCA_043821045.1 Candidatus Omnitrophota bacterium
TATAATCTTTGATATCGATACAATTCCCTTGCTCTTTATTTCCCCTTTAACTACGAAACAAGATGCTTGAAAATCTTTTATACTTATTATATACTAAAACAACGTAAATTCCTATATGCTAACTTAATGAATAAGTTCCACTTCATCCAGTCAATCATCGCCTCAAACTTCACCCGGCTCACGTTCCCTTTTAAACTCTCTTTTGCCGTTACTTATAAATGCAACCTGCGCTGCCGGATATGCAACATCTGGCAAAAACCCGCATCTGCCGATGAATTGACTAGTTGCGAACTTGACCGCTTCTTTTCCCAGGCCCATGATTTTTCCTGGATAAGCCTTACCGGCGGCGAGCCGTTTTTAAGAACTGATTTGCCGCAAATCGTTAGCCGGATATTAAAATACTGCACGCGCTTAAATACCTTACACTTCGCCACGAACGGGACGCTTCTTCCTGAAATTAAAAAAGTACTCAAGGCCGCCCGCAAGCAAAATTCGTCTCTAACTTTCGCTTTTACCGTAAGTTTGGACGGGCCCTCCGGCATGCATGATGCACTTCGCGGCGTTCCCGGTACCTGGGAAAAAGCTATGGAGACATTTATTTACTTAAAAAATATCGGGCCGCAGGTTAGGGCCCGGTTTAATTTCACCCTGAACGGCTGGAACATGGATAAATTTCCCGCGATGTGGGATGCGGCAAAAACCCGCTATCCCGCATTGAGTTTTGAAGATTTAAGCGTGAATGTTTTTCAAAAATCAGACTTTTTCTATGATAACCCCCAGGCGCCGGATATTGCCCCGAACGAAATCCTGCAAGCGATTAGCTCTATCCTGCTTCTGGATAAAGGCCGGTTTTCCGCAAACAATTTTTTAAGGAAGACTTATCTAAAACTTAACAAAAACTATCTGGATACGAACAAATCGCCGCTTGCGTGTAAAGCGCTTTCTTCCAGCTGCTTTCTTGACCCCTGCGGCAACCTTTATCCCTGCGTAATGTTTAATAAAAAGTTCGGCAATATAAAAAATTCTTCTTTGAGTCTTGCCCGATTGTGGCAATCGGAAGCGGCGAAACAGCTCCGCACAAAGTGCGTCAATAACCATTGCCCTTCCTGCTGGAGCCCCTGCGATGCCTATAGCGCTATCGCCGGCTCTTTATGGCAAGCGTATTGTAAGGCGCGTAATTATGCTTCCTTTAAACAATAACACCATCGCTCACTGGACAGTCTTTATCCGGATTCTGCTCGTATTTGTCATCATCTACCTGTTTGGTCTGCCTTCTTTTTTCGCCAATCTCACCGCTGTTCTGTTATTGATTATTGCCGCTATTTTAGACGGCGTCGACGGGTATCTGGCGAGAAAATACAACGCGTCTTCCTTAGTCGGCGGGATGTTAGACACCTTGGGCGACCGCATCACCGAAAACGTTCTGCTTATCTTCTTTGCCTGCGAACGCCTGATTCCGTTTTATGTGCCGGTTGTCTTTGTCGCCCGTTCGCTTACTTCCGATTTTATCCGCTTTCTTTGGGTAAGACAGCAAGTGTCCACGTTTGCCATGCAAACTTCCAAACTCGGAATGATACTCGTTTCTTCCAAAACTTCGCGGGTAATATATCTTATGGCGAAAATCGGGCTATTTCTGGCCGGCGGAATTCTTATTTGTCTAAAGCGGCTTACTGTTTATCCGAGTATGGTCGCGAGGCTTGCGGACATCTTATGGACGGGCGCGATAATCTTATTGGTCTTAAGCCTCGTTCGTTTCTTCCTACTTGTTTACGACAGCCGTGAACTTCTGGCCCGGGAACTTGGCGGGTAATCTTTTAAGTTACAAATAGTTACAAAGAGTTACTAAAGGTTGCAGAAAGTTGCGTAATTTCTATCTTTTAAATCTAGATTTCCATTTTCCTTCTTTATCAAGCTTGTACAACGAGTCCAGGTAACGATCTATCTGAAACATTGTTTTCTGAATTAATTCTTTAATTTTTAAATATTCTTGTTGATTAATCAACCCATCCTCAAAACAATCATCCCAATCTCCCGCCAGTTCTCCCAAAGAGCCTCTGGTAATTTTTATGCCGTGTCCAAATTCGCCCGCGCTGTCTTTTTTATATCCTTCTATAATATTCTGTTTAGCGCTTCTTGCCGCATCCCGCATCTGGCTTATTAACCTAAAAGACTTCTTATCGAATTTTTGGGTGATTTTATATATTAAGCGTCTAATTTCACAGATGTTTTGATAAAACTTGAGTTCTTCATACGCCTGTTTCACTTTAAACTCCCCGCAACCCTTAGTAACCCTTAGTAACCTCTGGTAACCGTATTAGTAACTTTTACTAACCTGTCTTTCTCAATACCGATACAACTCCGTGCACCGCACACACACAGGGAAAATCTTGTTTTTCTTCAAAGCCTGCCGGTAATTTACGGCACGCTCCGCGTTCCAAAGCTTAACAAAACTCTCTTCCTTGATATTGCCGAACGAATAGCTGAAATTAAGGCACGGCCTTATCTCGCCGTCGGGAAAGATATACGCCACAATCCAGGGGCTGAGACACCGCGCCGGATATTCGCACGGCACATACAAAATATCCTGATAATAACTCTTGAGCCCGGCTCGGGATAAGTTAGGATAAAAATCCACGCTGAACCCGCGGTCTTGTTTTAAAATCTCCCGCATTTTAAGATAGAGTTTTTCCGGGTCTATCTGGGGGCTGAAAACAAACCCTTCCCAGTCAACCGAGGTGCACCTCAGTGCTTCATTATACGGTTTTTGCTTATCCATAAGCTCTTTATTTAAAAAAATCAGGTTATGAAAGGTCAGAGAATTCGCCCCGACGCTGGATGCCACATCCAGCAGTTTTTCTAAATGCTCGCAGTTGTCTTTGGTAATTGTGCATTGCAGGTTTATCAGCGGTTTTTTCTTTCCCTTTTCCCGCTTATAATCATTTACCAGTTTTAATCCCTGCGTAATCCTCGCGGATAATCCCGGCATGCCCCGGATTTCATCATGCAGCAACGCATCCCCGTCCAAAGACACGTTTAATTCATCCAAGCCCGCCTCGACTATTTCCTGCGCCGTCTTATCCAGCAAAGAGCCGTTGGTAATCATCAAGGCGTGCATATTTTTTCTTTTTATGTAACGGACAAGTTCAAGGCACTGAGGATACAATAGCGGCTCTCCCCCAAACAGCGTAATATTCGGCCGGAAGAAGGCAACATCATCAATGAGCTGTTTATAAAGATTGATGTTCAGTTCCTGCCGGATGACATCGGAAGACATTTTTTTGGTCACGCCGCCCTCGCCCCATTGCCCGCACATTTTGCAGTGCAGGTTGCAGCGGTGCGTCAAAAACAGTGTTATCGCCTCCGGCAAAGCGCTCCTGCCGCGACCCAACTGATAGGACAGATAAGCCCTGCTTCGCCGGTTCAATACATTCAGGGCATAAAGCGGCTGTTTGAAGAATTTAAGGAGAAACCTTTTTAAATTTCGCCACGGCATGTTATTTTACGAAAATTTTTATGTTTGCTTCTTTTTTAAAATTCCCTACCCACGCGCGGTAGGCTTCGTATTTTTTGATATCTTTTACCCGCTGGAAATAATACTCTTTTCTTTTTTCAAAATCCGCGTCCTGCGCCAGCCGTATTTCCAGGATCTTAAACACGCCGTAGCCTTTATAGATGGGCGCGGGTGGATAAAACGAACCGACCTCTTTATCCAGCATCTTATAGGCGTCTTCCTTTTTAAACCCCCACATATTGATAAGAAAGTCCAAGGCAACAAATCCCGGCCGTTTAAAAATATCCGGTTCTTTTCTTCTTTTGTCCTCCCAAGACCCGGCTCTCCGGCCTATTTTCTTATAAAATTCCCGGGCGTCTTTTAAGCTTCCAAAATAAAACACATCTTTTGCCGTTACGGAATATTCTTCGATAAATTTTCCGTAAGCCTGGTCAATCGAACCTTTTTCCTCAAGCAGCTTTTGATAAGCATCCTCATCAATTTTAACCTTTTCCCCTTTATGTATCTTCTGGATAAGCGTGTCTATCTTCGCAAGGTAAGTCATCTGCTTTTTAAAATCATCCAGCTCTTCCCCAATATTTTCCTTGACCCAACTTTTAAGCTTCTCTTCGTCTTCCTTCCACTTAAAATACTGCTTGTGCTCCCGCAAAAATATCGTAATCGCCTTATCCATCTCTTCATCGCTGAGTTCTATCTTTAGTTTATCCGCCTCGTAGGAAAAAATTAAATCCTGCCAGATCAGCTTATCTAATGCGTCTTTTTCCGCCGGCCGGGTGATTTCCTCATAAAACGCTTGCGCCTGCTCCAGCTCGTCAAACTGCACGAGTTCTACCGACAACGTATTATATTCGTCACGGAATTTCTGATAGGCCTCTTCTTCCGTTACTTCCGGGTTGAAACTATCGATAATTTCTTTGCGCAGTTTTTCAAGCTGCACCAGGTGCCCAATGTGGTTGCGGAATATTTCTATGGGCACGCCCACCGTATTTTTCGCCCACTCGCTGAATTTTTCTTTGTCCACCCGCCAGCGGAAATCTACTTTAGACGCTTTCAGCGTCTTATCTATTTCCGTATCGATCTCCTCTTCTTCCGCCTTTATCTCCCGGCGATACGCCTCAAACGAAAACAACAATTCCTGCCAGGTTAAATCCTCCAGTTCCTCTTCGTTTTGCGGCGTGCCCCGCCAGCTCGCCGAATAGGTCATAACCACTTTCTTGGCGAAATAATAATTGCCGAGCGGTACCGGCACATTGAAAATTTCTCCGGCAATCTCGGGTGGTTCTGCAGAAATCGTCTTGTTGTTTATATTTTGCGCGCCCTGGCCGAAACATAAAAAGTTATTAATGATTAAGGCTAAACTAAAAACACAAACTGCACTAATTAACCGTCTACAATTTTTTCCCGACATATCCTCCCTCCGCGTTAACCAGTATTAACCTGTGTCTTTTTGCGAATCGATTCATCGTGTTAATTTTAACATATTTGCCGATATTTTTTCAAGGTAAAAGGGTTGACTACTCTCCTATTATCTGCTAACCTTATTTTTAATGAAAACCCCCGTACTGCAATTAGATAACGTGTCCAAAACATTCTATCCGCCGCTTAGCTTCCGCGACATAATCCGCTTTAACTTTAAAAACAAGCCCCCCGCCCAAGCGCTGGATAACGTGTCTTTCCAGCTCGAAGAAGGTAAGGTTTTAGGGATACTCGGCCCCAACGGCGCGGGCAAAACCACGCTGCTCAAGATCATCTCCACGCTCATCCTGCCCGATTCCGGCAAAGTGCGGGTAAATAGCTACGAAGTCAACAGAGACGACGATAACATCAAGCGCTCCCTCGGTCTGGCCTCATCGGAAGAGCGAAGTTTTTACTGGCGGTTAACCGGCATCCAGAACCTGGAATTCTTTGCCGCGATGTACGGCTTAAACAAAAATCAAGCTCGCGCGAGGATTAAAGAGCTTTTTGAAACTTTTCATATCAATTACGGCCGAAAACGGTTTGACACCTATTCGGCGGGAATGAAAAGAATTTTTCTGAT
>JBDRDG010000225.1:0-3558 GCA_043821045.1 Candidatus Omnitrophota bacterium
CAGAGATGAGCTGGTTAAACGTTTAATCGATGGTATTAGAGAACATCCGGTGTTATCGAGACTCCCTTTGATTAACAGATTTGTAGCTTCAGCCAGTGAGCGGGTTGTCGCTGCCCGCGTTTTAGGGTATTTAAAAGCCCAAGAGGCACAGCCGTATTTTAGAGTTTACTCACAAAAGGATGGGAAAGTGTTAAAGGATGTTTCGCTAGAGGGGTTGGGACAGCTGGCTGATAGAGAAGGCATAGATCAGTGCCTTGGGCGTGTGGGGATAGACGAGATATTAGAGCGTAAAAAGGAAAAGAGCGGTTCTTGGATGAGCAGCATTGCTTGGGCGATGGGCGAGCTGGCTAAAGCAGAGCAAGGGCGGGCGCGGGATGTGCTTTACCTTTTGGCCATAGGCGCGGCGGCTGATGAAGATACAAGAAGAGTAATTGATCTGTCTTTGAATAAGTATCCCGAAAGCGTGATTAAACAAGGAATACGGGAAGGGTTATCTTATGTAAGAACAGGGGACGCCGGCGATAACTTTAGCCGGGCAGTTCAGGATCAGGCTCTAGGCCTGATAGTTAAAAAGTATCACCTTAAGGCTTGGGCGAAGACATTCGTGCCGCGCCTTAAAGAGATGCGGGAAGATAGGATCGCCAAAGGGGTAGGAGTAGAGAATATAGAGAGAGCGATACAGCTTTACATCGATGGTGTAATCAAGACTGCCGAAGCGTATTTAAAGCAAAATAACCCTTCGGCCTTTGACGCTATCGCGGAGTTGGGAAGCCTTGAAGGTGAAGATAAAGTTATATCCAGGAAGCAAAGGCGTGAAATTAATTACCTTTACGCCCTGGCCCATTTTATGGCCTACGTTTTTTCTGAAGGAAGAGGCGCCGCCGATTATGAGCCGTACGCCGAGTTTCAGAAACATTTTGCCAAAGCCCAAAGTGTTTATGGTGACGCGCGGCCCGGTATAACCTTGTCTAATCCGCAAGAGAGCCTTGTTAACGCGATTGTTTATTTAACTTCACGGCGTCAAGGAAAAGACGCTTTTAGTTTGGGCGGGTTTACTTTCAGGGTTGAAAGCAAAAAACCTCTTGTGCAAGGAAAAGAGGCGGTAAAAACAGATTACACTCTCTATGAAAAAATGACCGGTACGTTTCCGGTCACGATAACCTATAAAGGCGGGCGGTTTTTATATTCGATGTTTGCTATCGATGATGGCAAGGCGCTCATTGTTAGTTCGTTGGGATATATGTGCAGTTTAGACGTTGAAGACGGTTTGCAGTGTAAACCGGCAAGCGCGGAGTATCTTAAATATTTTCCGAAAGAAAGAAAAAGAAACCAGCCGTTGCAAAAAGGAAGAAAAAGTATTGACGCTAAGGCTGTTAGGGCGGTTTTCCTGGCAGGGGTTAAGCGCGCCGAAGCCAGACAGACCAATAAGGATAAGAAGAAAATTCTTTCGGAAAAGGACGTTATCGGTTCGTTAACAAAGTTGATCGTTCCTTCCGGCGTGATTATAACGCCGCCGGATGAAGCGTGTCCAGAGTATTTCTTAAAATTGAGGCGAGCGGCCGGACGTCAAAGGTATGACGGCAAAAAGGATGTTTTATTCGAGATGCATGTTAACGGCAACGGCGGCGGGCCGATAAAAACTATTAAAGCCTTTGTAAAGCATTGGTCGGGGAAGAAAGTGATGTATAAGTATACTCAAGACGGCATAAAAGAAATTAAGATTGAAGACCAGGATATTTCACTCGGGTTATCTGTGTTTAAACCGATGCGTTTTGTGGTGTTTGAACTGCCTGATTTTGAAACTCTCACCAGTTTATCGGATAAACAGTGGCAAACGCTTATCGGCGATTGCCATGAGTTTTTCGCTTATATTGAGAAGCTTACGAAAAGAAGAGGAAAGTTTGTCGCCGGTCATGGCGGCGACGGGCAAGGCGTGTATGTATCAAAAACAGGCCGTAAGTTTACCGGCGCGGAGATATCTCTCGAGCGGGTTAAGAGGTACATTAAGTACCTTGATGCTGTATCGGGCGCGTCGTCTTCTATACAGGAAGAAACAGCCGCCGCAAACGCTGCGGCGTCTTCCATCTCGATATCAAACGGCGAGTTAGGAGAATTGTTACGGCAAAATGCAGCCTCAGATAAAAGATTCGAAGCGGAAAGAAATGAGGTAGCTTTGGTCTTAGGCGGTAATGACAGGAAGAGAGGAACGGAAATTCTTTTTAAGATGTATGGTGGTAGCCGCGGGTGTTCCGCAAGCCCTCTTTCGCCGGAAGCGGTTTATACGATAAGCACGGCGGCGCTTTTAGCCGCGGGATTAGTTATGGGCGCGATCAGTTATCATTTCGGCCGCAAAGCGCGCAGCGGCGTATGGCAAAGTAACGATGAGAAAGACAGCCGCGGCAGTGAGCTTGTAGCCTGGGGGTATGGTATATCTTTAGTTTTATTGTCGTGGGGTATAAGTAATATTATAACGCCGGCGACAGGATATAGCGCGGCGGGGCAGACAGAAAGTTTATATTTAACCTGCTGCCTGGCAGCGACAATATTAGTGCCTGTATTATACTATTTTGGCGTTAAACATTCGTTTAGAAAATATATGCGGTATGAAAACCGGCAGGATGAGGAAATAGATGAGGCGGTACAAATGGTCAACGTTTTTTACCAGGTTCTGCTTGGCGCCGTAAACAACCTTATCGGGTTTCTGGGGGCAACGGTGTTAATTGATAGAGTACCTTATTACTTATGGCGGGAAAGCGAAATTCCGGCGAAAGATTGGACAAGCGCCCTAGGTTTGCGTAAGGAGTGGGCGGCGCGTTTTGCTCTGTCTTATGATCAATATTTAACTGTGGCCGGATCGCAGGATTTACTGGCGGCAAAAGAGAAGGTGGCCGCGGCGATAAAAGAAGGCGGCAGTAAACTTAATACGGAGGCGATTAAACAGGAAGCCGATAGGTTATTCCTGGATATTATTGGATCAAAAGGATATCCATACACACAGATAATTCCTATAGATCAGATTATAGGATCAGATGTTAATTTAGAAGAAATCCAGCATTTAGCGCTAGAGGATTTAATAACTCTTAAACAAGTGAATGGCGATAGGCCATATAGAGATGATAATAATAGGCCGGAAGGTTCCTCTAGTATAACAACAAGCCAGAGGCAAGGATATGGAAAATTGACCGTCGCGGCAATCTACGCAAAAGCCGAGAGAAGTTCCTCGCCGGTCAGTAATCAGGATTTGACGCGAGAGCCCGGCGCGGCTAATCAGCAGGCAGGTTTGGGGACTACGCTTAAAGCTAACGCGCCGCCGCGCAAGTTTAATATATTAAAAACCGCGGCGGTCATCGGCTTGTTAGCCGCCGGTGTTGTGCTGTGGAGCTGGTGTTTAGGCTGGATCAGTTTCCCGGCGGTTGTTATCGCGAAAGTCTTAAGCTTCATCCCCGCCCTTTCGTATCTCGCCGTTTATGTTCAAACAAAGCTTGTTTTAGTTAAGTTTCTTGCCGCTGCCCTGTCGGTAATCCTGTCCGGCGCGGCGTATCTTTTGTTCAGTTACAG
>JBDRDG010000226.1:0-2076 GCA_043821045.1 Candidatus Omnitrophota bacterium
CTCCTCACTTTAAATTCTCCTTATTATACTTTTTCCCAAGAGTATCGGAAGCGTCTATGCGTTTAATTGTATTGGCAATAATTACAATCTCAACCCGCCGGTTAAGCTGACGATTTTCCGTCGTATCATTTGGGCCAACCGGCCTATACTCACCGAAGCCTGTCGCCGAAAGCATCTGGGGATTAATTCCTTTGGTTTCTAAATAAATGAGAACGCTCAGGGCGCGGTGGCTGGACAATTCCCAGTTTGACGTCCAGAGAGAATATTTTATCGGTTCATTATCGGTATGTCCCTCAATGTTAATATAATTATTAGGAACCTCTTGTTTTAATATCCCGGCCACTTTATCAAGAATAGGCAGGCTGTCTTCTCTTAATTCCGCTTTGCCGGAATCAAAAAGAACCTCAGCGATAAAAGTTATTACTAAGCCTTTATCTTCCATTTTCACCGAAACTTTCTTGGAAGCAAGCTCTTTAGACAAACGGTCTTCCAGTTGGTTACGCGCGTTCTTAAGCTCCGCCAGTCTATCTTCCAGCAGTTTAATCCTTTCCGAATCAGAGTGCCGCCGGTCTTCTAAAGTCTGAATTTTCTCTATGTCGGAGCGACGCCCTTTTTGGAGCACGATTGAACAGCCGGTTAATAAAAAAAGAACCAATAAAAATATAATATTTCTTCTATAACTTGCCATAACACCCTCCTTATTTTCACTACCTTATCACAAGGTCCTGATAAAGTCAAGTTCTTTAGCGGCAGCAAGCTTGATTAACCGGCCACTTTTATTTATAGGCAGAATAATCTTAAAAAAACTAGGCGATTCAAACAAAAATCACCGGATAAACACAAAAATACCTATTGCCACTATCGAGAATAGCAATATTCCTTTTCAAGAAACAGCAACGCATCTTGGCTATCGACGGGTGATTTACCGTCTTTACGCCCTACTTACCGACCACTTCGGCCTCTTTCAAAATATCATAAGGAATTTTAATGCCCAGCCTATTTGCCGTTTCTATGTTTATAGAAACTTTTGGCGCCGGGTCAAATTTCACGGGGACATCCTTGATTATTTTTCCTTTGATTACGACATCGACTAACGACTGGGCGAGCATATGGCCGAGTTTGTCATCGCTAGCGACAAGGCCGCATAAAGCGCCGACTTTAACCGGCCGCGATGAATAAGACACAACAGGAGTCGCACCGGCAGCTTTGACTATATTCTCGGCGTTATCTAAATTAAGGGCTTGGCTTCCGATGATAATAAGGGAAACATCATCTCTGTAAAATTTAACCACTTCCACGGCCTCGTCTTTAGAACTGCATAAACGGTCGTTATAAGATATGCCCCGCTTTGAGCAAACATCTTTTGTCTCTTCCTTGTCAATGTCCGAAGAGGGATGACCTTTCTCAAGCAACAACAATACTGATTTTATCTGGGGGATGATTCTCTGGAATAAATCAAACTGCTTCTCAACCGATATGAAATAAGTTACTCCTGTAACATTTCCTTCCGGCGCATTAAGGTTATTAACCACGCCTAACTGACCGGGGTGATTGCAGGCGCCGATAAAAGTGGGTATCTTCGGCGGGTTTTTAGCAAGCCACTCGGCAGCGTTAGAACGAAGGATCACCATTGCCTTCTTTTCCATCTGCCAGCGAGAAACAATGTCGCCAAGGTCAGACATTGACATAAGTTCACGCCGGTATTCAATTTCAATATCAGCTCCTAAATCGTCGATCCCTTTTAAAAAACCTTTTGTAACCCTTTCTGGCATAGAAGCTTTACCTACCCAGCCAAAACCGATTTTTACCGGTTCGGCATAAGCAAATATGTTTATTGAGAAAATCACAAACAGCGCAAGCGCAAAAATCAAACTATCTTTTTTCATAACACCTCCATCATTTTAAAATCGGTTCTGTCAAGATACAAACAAATCTCAATATCCAATAACCAATTACCAAACATTATCAGATTTCTTAATCATTTTGTTTGGTTATTTCCTGCCTGCCGGCAAGGCGGGGAATTTAGTTATTGGGTATTGCTTGGTTATTGTATCTTGTGTTTTAGTTATTTCATAT
>JBDRDG010000227.1:0-18010 GCA_043821045.1 Candidatus Omnitrophota bacterium
ACGCATAAACTCAATTATCCTTTAGCTAGGCGCTTTTGGCTTATTATTGTTTATAACTTTCCTTGCCACCATGTACGCTTCCTTTTTAGTAGAAACCCTTCCTAAGGCCTGCTCCTCGTTTATTTTCGCCAATACCTTACCGATCAAGGGAGACGGTGACAACTTAAACTTTGCCATTATGTCAAACCCGTCAACTAATTTAGGCGGAGCTTTTACCTGTTTACTATTGAAATAGTATTTAAGCAGACCAAACATTACCCTTTCATGTTTTGCCCGTTTCTTATTATCAACTAAAGGGCCACGTGTCGCCCGCCAGTCAGCCAAAGAGAGAATAATCACCGCCGCCCCTTCTTCACCGGTATCACGAAAAAATCTATATACGGCGCGGCGGGAAGGATACTCTTGGTCGGCTAAATATCCCGGCCGAAGGTGCCAGAAAATAAGCCGTTTTAATACATCCCTCTCCTTTAACGACAATCTAAGTTCTCTAAATACGTCTTCGCTAAGGGATGCGCCGATCTTCTCATGCTTGTGGAAAATGGTCCTTTTTTTTCTTCTCTTCTTAGCAAAAGGCTTGCCCATATCGTGTAATATACAGGCTAATTTTATTATATGAATAAGACGGTGATTGTCAGCCAGCGGCCGGTTAAGATAATCTAATATCTCCTTATCTTTAGAGAGCTTTCTCTTGAGGAGAGATTCGAATCGAAATAGGGTCTCTAGAGCGTGGTTCCAAACATCTAAATGGTGGTAATCACCTTGAGACACACCGCGCTGACAACTTATATGGGGGATAAAAACGTCGATAATACCAAGATCGCTTAATTTCTTTATTGTTTTAAAAGAGCTGGGTGAATCGATGATTTTAAACAGTTCCTCATTTATCCGTTCGCCGGAGATGCTTTTTAACAGAACCTTATGTTTACAAAGAAAACGCAAGGTCCTTTTTTCTATAATAAATCCGTATTTGGCCGAAAGGCTAAATGCCCGCAGTATTCTTAACGGGTCCTGTTTTAAAACCTCTTCGCTATGGGCTCTTATACACTTTCGTTTTAAATCGGCCCGCCCGCCGGCAAGATCGAGAATCTGCCCTTTTTTTAAAGCGGCCAAATCTAAAGCCAGGCTGTTAACCGTAAAATCCCGCGCGCGCAAATCGTCTTTTAAACTCTTTCCGCGCAATTGGGTAAAATCATAGGTGTAACTCTTACCCCCTTTTTTTACTATTATACGGTAACTGTTATGTCCGGCATCAAGGGTAATAAGCCTAGAAGCTGTCATCCGCCTGAAACTATTGACGAATTTAAATGTTTCTTTCTCGACAGAGAAATCAAAATCAAAGAAATTTCTCGCTTCTCCCAAAAGAGCATCTCTTAAGAAACCGCCTACAAGCCAGACACCAACTCTCTTTTTCCTAGCAAGAAGAGATATCTTCGCAAGGTAAGGTATTCTTTTCAGGTAGCTTTTTCTTAGATACATAAAACACAAGGCGGGTCAGAAATAGATAATTTCTGCTTCCAAGCTACTTAAATCCAATATCGCCAAACTAGATTTACCGGTAAGCCAACCGCAGACTTCACCGGGGTTAATAATTAACTGGCCATCTTTACGTATAGAAGGGTTGTGCGTATGGCCATAGATGAGGACATCGGCATCAGAAGGTTTGAATTCATGCATAAGGGCAATACGTTTTGAGGATAATTCTAGAAAATAGGGGCCGGTTTTTATTTTACCGCCGCTTTTTTTCTCTAAGCCCGTACGCTCGCCGTCATTATTGCCAAAAACACCCAGCCAGTCACAGATCAAATCATCCAAAGGATTAAGGGCGAAAGGCGCGATAAAATCTCCCCCATGAAGCAAAAAATCAACTCTTTCTTTTTTAATAATTTGTACCATCTCTTTTATTTTCGTTATATGATCATGGCTGTCGGAAGCAACACCTACCCTCATAACCCTCCCATGCTCAGTCTTTCCAACACCTCTTCCTCAACAAAAATAGGCGATTTTGTCCTTACCGCCAAAGCGATACTGTCGGAAGGACGCGCGTCAATTATTTTTACAGCGCCATCTGTATCTTCTAAATAAAGCTTGGCATGAAATGTGCTGTCGACTAATTTATCGACAATGACTTTCTGGAGGACAAAACCAAAAGCATCGATAAGAGACTTGATTAAATCGTGAGTCAAAGGCCGAGAAGAAATAAACCCGCTCAACTGAACCCTTATCGCTTCCGCCTCGTTTAAACCTATGACGATCGGCAAAAGTTTACTGTCAGGCTTAGCTTTTAAAATAATTACCTGCTCCTTCTTGGTTTCGTCGATTATTATCTTAGATATTTCTACTTCGATCATTTCCCTTTTTTACTCAATATATCGCGAGACTCTTTGACAAACTGGTTTACATCTTTAAACTGCCTGTAAACAGAAGCGAATCTTACATAGGCGACGTCGTCCAACTGTACCAATCTTTGAATCACCATTTCACCGATGTGGCGGGATTCAACCTCACGGTCAAATTTCTTCTGGACTTCCCCTTCCACTTCTGAAACCAGTCTCTCCAAGCTATCCATACTCACCGGCCTTTTCTGACACGACTTAAGCAGACCGGAGATAACCTTTTCCCGGCTAAACGGCTCGCGCCTTCCGTCTTTCTTAATAACCATAATCGGCATCTTTTCAATATATTCGTATGTCGTAAAACGCCTGCCGCAATTAATACACTCCCTGCGCCTTCTTACGGCAACGGCATCCATAGTCTCACGTGAATCAATAACCTTATCTTCATTATGATTACAATACGGACATCTCATACAACCCTCGCATTTTGACTAGTCGGTACTATTACGATTACCAAACCACACCAACCTTATTAACTACTAATAAAAAATCCCTTGTGGTTGATTATCCCCTGCCGTGTACTAATTTACAATTACGGTAACGCTAAGAAAGCAAATATCAAAAATCAAACATCAAAATGACAACCAAAATTAAAATATTTTAGAAACATTTTGAATTTTGGTTTGTAATTTTTATTTTTGCATTTTGATTTATAAACCGTTACCGAAACCCTGAAGAACCACACTGGCCTCAGGCAGGCTACGGCAAAACCCTAATGTTCACCAGCTGTATGATACTCCGCATCATAAGTATTTTTTTATCCATTATTGCCGGCCTATGCCTTTGTTGTCTTTATCTTGGCCTGCTTGAAGAACTCTTTCGCCATTTTATCAGGATAAATATCTTTATAAACAATTTCGTTTATGCCGGCGTTTATAATCATTTTAGCACATATGCTGCAGGGAAAATTGGTAATATAGAGCGTGCTCGTCTTTACCGAAACACCGTGCATCGCCGCCTGTAATAAAACATTCTGTTCGGCATGCAGCCCCCGGCACAATTCATGCCGTTCGCCCGCTGGTATGCGAAGTTTTCCTCGTAAACAACCGGTCAGGTCGCAATGAGCCAGCCCGCTAGGCGCTCCGTTATATCCCGTGGCAAGAATCCTTTTATCCCTCACTAAAACGGCTCCTACCTTCCGGCGCAGGCAGGTTGAGCGTGAAGCGACAAGTTCGGCCACTTGCAAAAAATATTTATTCCAATGGGGGCGTTTAATCTTCTTCAATTTCCGGATAAAGAGGGTATTTACTGATAAAATCTATTACTTTTTCTTTCAGATCACCAAGTATTTCCGAATTATCGCGATTGGATAAGGCATGATCGATAAAATCGGCTATACATTTGACACCTTGATTATCTATGCCGCGCGCTGTTATCGCCGGTGTTCCTATACGAATCCCGCTTGTAATAATCGGCGGTTTAGGATCAAAAGGTATGAGGTTTTTATTTACTGTAATATTGACTTCTTCTAAAATAAGGGCGACTTTCTTACCGCTTAATTGTTTCGCCCGTAAATCAACCAAGAAAAGATGCGTGTCCGTACCGCCGCTGACAATGCGATATCCCAGTTTTTCCATATTAAAAGCAAAATAACGCGCGTTACTAACGACATTTTCCTGGTAAGTTGCGAAATCTTTCTTTGCCGCTAAGCCAAAAGCTACCGCTTTAGCGGCGATTATATGCATAAGGGGACCTCCCTGAGTACCAGGAAAGACAGCCGTATCTATTCTTTTAGCAAAATCTTTCTTGCAAAGGATAAAACCGGCCCGCGGGCCTCTTAACGTTTTATGTGTGGTAGATGTTACAAACTCAGCGTATTCACAGGGATTGGGATAAATACCGGCAGCCACCAAACCGGCAAAATGAGCCATGTCAACTAAAAGATACGCCCCTACGCTGTCGGCAATGTTGCGAAACTTACTAAAATCTATTACCCGCGGATAGGCACTGGCCCCGGCGATAATAAGTTTAGGTTTATGCTTTTTCGCCAGAGTCATTATCTCATCATAATCTAAACACTCTGTATCTTTATTTACTCCGTAAGAAATAATATTGTAAAATTTACCGCTAAAATTTAACGGGTGCCCGTGAGAAAGATGCCCGCCACAGGCTAAATCCATGGAAAGAATAGTATCGCCGCATTCTAAAACCGCCATTAAAACAGCCATGTTCGCCTGGGTACCGGAATGCGGCTGAACGTTTGCGTGCTCGGCGCCAAAAAGCTGTTTTACTCTTTGACAGGCTAACTCTTCCACTTCATCTACGTAACCGCAGCCGCCATACCACCTTTGGCGGGGATAGCCTTCAGCATACTTATTAGTAAGCGGCGTACCGCAAGCCTCCATCACCGAAAGTGGGGCAAAATTTTCGCTGGCAATAAGCTCAATCTGTTCACGCTGGCGCTGAATTTCTCTCA
This sequence comes from Candidatus Omnitrophota bacterium, assembly GCA_043821045.1. Lineage (GTDB taxonomy): Bacteria > Omnitrophota > Gorgyraeia > Duberdicusellales > 4484-171 > JBDRDG01. The sequence continues at coordinate 4,810 of JBDRDG010000227.1, forward strand.
AGATGCTTCTATAAACCAATTCATCTTCCTTACTCAGATTTTTAAACATAATGCATCTCCCATCTCTTGGTCATATTGTCAAAATTATTGAAGTTTAAATAACCAATAACCAAGCAACAAGACACAAACAAATTCCAATCACCATTCTTTTGATCCTAGATTCTCGATGCTAGATCCTCGTTTCATAATATTAATTGCGAGGATCGAGGATCGAGAATTTGTTTGGTTGTTGGATTTTGGTCATTGATTATTGTTTGGTTATTATTTCTTGTATCTTGGGTATTTCATACCCCCTTCCTTCTAAAAGGCAAAATAACTCATTAAAATCGGTTTTTTCTTCGGAATCCCCCATAAAACTTTTGACAGTAGCCTCTTGGTTCTACTGTCAAAAATAACTTATATTTTCTTAAAGTCCTAAATACTACACTCTCCCTCTTCAATATCCTCTATTTTTTTTAACCGCCGCCGGTGGCGGCCTCCTTCAAAATCAGTATTAAGCCAGCGCGCCACTATTTTTTTTGCGTAGTCATAAGTTAAAAATCCCGCCGCCAGCGCCAAGACATTGCTGTCATTATGCTTGCGTGATAAGGCTGCCATCTTAATATTAAAAACTAAAGCCGCCCTTATCCCCTTTAGACGGTTAGCGACGATACTGCTGCCGATTCCGCTATAACAGATAACAATCGCTATTTCAGCCTTTTTTTCTTTCACCGCACGCACGGCCGGATAGACATAATCGGTATAATCGCAAGAATCACGACTAAAGGTTCCGAAATCGATAAGGCTGTAGCCCTTTTTCTCCAAATAATCAATGAGTATATTTTTTAATTTAAATCCTCTGTGGTCGCTGGCAAGCGCTATTTTCATCATTAATCACTCAAAATTATTATAAAAACTGTTACCCAAACTGTCTCAAAGCCAGGAAATTAACTCTTCGACAGCCTGATCGATAATCGAATATACTTTTTTATATACAGAACGATCTCTTCCTATCGGATCAATTATTCCTTCTTCCGATTCGGGATTAAGGAATTTACTCAAAAGAAATATTCTTGCCTCAGCCGTCGGCTCCAAATCAAGTATATACTTTCTATGCACCTCTTCCATAACAAAAAAAAGGTCGCTGGATAAGACGAGATTGCGATCAATTTTTCTCGAGCGGTGAATAGCCATATCAAAGCCTTCTTCTTCACGCAAAACTTTAGTGGCTTCATGGTTGGCCGGCTGATTTTCTAAAGCGATTATGCCGCAGGAAATTACTTCATATCTTGCGGCGACATGAGGAAATTTTTCCTCAAGGCGCTTCTTTAACATATGCTCGGCCATAGGCGAACGGCAAGTATTGCCGCTGCACACGAAAACAACCCGCTTCTTAAAAAAAACTTCCATCAACTCCTGGGAAGCGATAACACCTTCGCGTAATATTTTGAAAGGGTGGTAAGTTAAATCAACAACCGTTGAGTTTTGAGAAAACTGCGGGCTACCGCCATCAACCACTAAATCAATAGAGGAACCGAACAAAGAGTCCACGTCCTGCGCCGATAAAGATTCTTTTTCGCCGCTTATATTTGCTGACGGCATACAGACAAAAGACCCGAGTTCTTCTAAAACAGCGCGGGTAAACTTATGAGAAGGCACCCTTATGCCGATCTTATCCTGGCTGTTAGCGCCATGAAAAATAAGGGTTAAAGGACCGGGCCAAAACCGATCAATCATCCTATAGCCGAAAGGGAGTAAAAGACCAAATTTCTCTTTTGCTTTACCGCTATCGCCGGGGCATAAAGTAAACGGCTTCCCAGACGGGCGCCGTTTTATCTTGTAAAGACGGCTTACAGCATCAGGGTTATCATAAATAGCGGCCAAGCCATAAACCGTTTCCGTGGGAAGAGCGACAATTGCGCCCTCACGTAAAAGGCCGGATACTTCTCTGACTGAAGCTAAATCAAAATTATCGCCGTTAACTGTTATTTTCTTCAACTCTTAAATTTTTTCTTTAACTCTATCAATTTTGAGTGATACTCTTTATCATTTAAAGAAAGTATCGATAAGGCAAAAATGACCGCGTTGATAAAACCTCTTTTATTTGTACCGCTGCTTACTAAGCCCAATCCTTTAGGAACCTGGACTATAGATAAAAGGCTGTCTAAACCATCAAGTATACCCCCCTCAAGAGGCACTCCGATCACCGGGATATTGACATAGGAAGCAATAAAACCAGGCAAAGCGCAAGCTAAACCGGCGGCGGCAATAATTACTTTTACTCCTTCCTTCTCCATTTTTTTACATAACGACTTTACTTTGTCAGGATTACGGTGGGCAGAAGCAATCTTTAAATCATACTTTATATTCATTTCATCTAAGGTTGTAAATCCTTCTTTTAATCTCTCCTCATCGGAAGCACTGCCCAAAATTACCCCTATTTTCGGACCCATGGCATCCTCCTTAATATTCTTTAGGAACTATTAGAAATATTTTAATTAGCGCATAGCGTATTTTAAATAGCGTTTAGCGTATGGCGTATTTTGTTTGCATAGGGCATAGTCCCTTTTTAGCATAGAGCGTGACGCATAGGGCATAGTGTTAAAATAATTAAAAATGCGAAATGACAAATGCAAAATGGCAGAAATCATAGATTATTGATAATAAAAATCTTGATTTAAATATTTTATCTGCAATCTCCAATCCCTGCCCTGAGTATACCCGAAGGGTGCCATACGCAATCTAATATTAACTATGCTCTTTGCATATATTATCCGGCATCGGGCATGTGACTGCAGAAAGGCTATCTTTTGACGTGATACGTGTTACGGCGACGTGCGATGTGATACAAAATCAATGAAAATGCATAGTCTAATAGCGCTTATTGCCGTGGCGGTAAGGTCTTTTCTTATTTTTCTCAATTTTTTCCAAAATAGCCTTTTCTAAATCTATTTTCTTCCTGCCGCAGTAATCAAAAATCCTTATGCAACAATCGGCCAGCTCTTCGGCTAAAGCGTTCTTACCCTGGTGTGTGCGTAAAGCCTCTAAGGCCTCGGACAACTCCGAATGCATAAGAGCGATAAGTTCGGCATCATTACGCCGCCTGTCCCACCAGCCTTTACTTTTGGCGATTGAATAACAGGTATTAATCAGTTGCCCTATAGATGAAAAAGTACCTTCTTTCTTCATGGCAAAATCTTTCCGGGAAAAAACCTATTATGAAATGATTACCGCTTCCCGCCGGCAGGAAGGGCAAAGTATGCGGAAACGATCCCAACGAAACATCTCTTCTTCTGCCTTAGGTAAATCTTCACGCAGACCAAGGTTCTGCTGGGTGAAAGCTATAAGCGAGGTGTTGGTAACATACAGACAACCCAACTTCTTTATCGTAAAGGCGATATGATCACGGGGAGCCACGGGCTCCTTACAGCCCTCACAGAGAGAAAGATCTTTCTCAATAGTCTGACAAAGGTTTTTTCTTCCTTCGGTTACCGAGATATCAAACTCATTAGAAAGCCTTATGCCCCTCTCGGTAAGACAGTTTAACTGGCACTGGCCGCATTCAATACAGATATCCCAACGGATTTTTAAAATCCTCTTGTAACTGCCGTCAACTTTAACATCGTTGAAACTTAAAGCCCCGGAAGGACAAACATTAACGCAAGCTGTACAGCCCACGCATTGATCTTGGTCAAAATAAGGTTTCCCCCGAAAAGAGATAAAAGGGATATGCGGCTTATAGGGAAAGGGAGTCGTATAGGCACGCGTAACCAGGGCATTGAGGGCTTCTTTTATCTCTCTAATTTTTGGATATTTCATTTTCCCTTATTATTTACCGTTATACTGATCACAAACACTCCCGCTCCACAGCTTAACCCCGGCTTTATGCGAGGCGCGCGCCAAGGCATGGGCCGAAGTAGGAGAAGTCAGAATTAAAAAAAGTATAGTTAAAAGGCATTTTATCCCGGCGGAAGAAAAACCTAATAATAAAAAGGTACCGAATAAAATACTGCAAGTGCCGAAAGTAACGCATTTAGTTGCCGCCTGAAGGCGGTTATATACGTCGGGAAGGCGCACCAAGCCTAAACAGCCGAAAAAATCAAACATAAGGCCTAGCGATATAAAGATAATCCCGCCTAAACTAATCATCAAAATTTCTCCCTTCCAAGAATTTAGCCAAGGCTAAAGTCGATATGAAGCTCTGCAACGCCCAGGCGATACCTATATCGATATACCAGCCTCGGCCGGTAACAATACTAAGAAAACAACAGATGCCGATAATAAGGATACCGAGCATATCGATAGCGACAATCCGGTCAGAAGCTGTCGGCCCGCGCATAATCCGCCAGAGACAGAGAAAGGCGCTCAAGAAAATAACAAAGAGGCCGCGTTTAAAGAATTGCGTGAAAAGCGAATCCTGATATAAGAATTCTGAAACCGGCAAGGAAAAGATAAAGACGACTATAATGATAATCGCAATCGCCCCTAAGAAATACTTTACTATCTTCATCTTACTCAAAAATCCTGCTTAAAATTCTTTCGAAACGGTAAACTATACGCCGCGTGGCCTCTTGGCAATCCTGCGTACTCACGTCAATCCAATGAATATATAAAACACCCTCTTTTTGGTCTAAATCAACCGTAAGCGTTCCGGGAGTTAAAGTTATGGAGTTAGCCAAAAAGGTAAGCGCCGTCTCCGATTTAAGCGATGTTTTAACCTTGACAATTCCCGGGACTATCGGACATTTAGGATGAAGCACTTTACAAGCGACTTCTATATTAGCCTTCAGGCACTCCCATAAGAAAATAGGGATGTAATATAAAAACCAAAGGTAACGGCTGATATGGCTAAAAAGGTGCGGCCGGGCGGTAAATAAATCGCCGGCTAAATAAGCGATTAACAGCGACACGGCGATACCGATAAGCAAATGCCCCCAATCGAGGGAAAATGTAATTATAATCCATATCAGGAGGCCTAAAATAAAAAGCACAGCTCTGCGTTTCATAATAACTGTCCCAGGACTAAATCCATGTACCGAATACCCCGCAATAACGCATCCATCGCCGGCTGCAATAGATATGCGCCGATCGAAGGTAAAAGTAATACCACGCCAAAAATAGAGATAACCGCCAAAGCTACCATTGAAATCTGCATAAAAAGCGGAACTTCTTTTAACTGGTTATACCGCTCATTCAGCTTACCGAAAAAAGCGTACTTCTGTACCTTCATAAAGGAAGCAAGGGTTAATATACTTCCAATCACCGCCCATACGGCCAATCCCAGACGATTAGCTTCTATGCAGGCGATAATAATTATTATTTTGCTCCAAAAACCGTTGAACGGCGGGATGCCGGAGATAGCCATGGACGCGACCATACTGGTAGAAGCGGTTACCGGCATCTTCTCTCTTAAACCGCCCATTTCTTCCAGGTTACGTGTCCCCGTAGCGTATTCAATCGCGCCGGAATTAAGAAAAAGAAGCGATTTAAACACCGAGTGGTTGAAAAGATGAAATAAGCCGCCTAAGATACCTAAAGGGCTGTTTAAACCGATACCAAGCATAATGTAACCTACCTGGCTTATCGAGTGATAAGCAAGAAGGCGTTTTAAATCCATCTGGCCTATAGCTAAAAAAACTCCCGCCATAATCGAAATTACTCCGAAAACAGTAAGAAGGTTCAAAAAAATGTGATTTACCCCTAAAACATTATAGAAAATTCTTATAATCGCGTATATCCCCAAAGCTTTTATCAACACACCCGAGAGGAACGCCGAAACCGGCGCGGGAGCCGAAGGATGGGCGTCAGGCAGCCATGCATGAAAAGGCACTATTGCCGCCTTAAGACCAAAACCCACGATAAACAGGATACTCACAAAAATCACAAGGTTACTCGAACCCTTCTCATATAGAACACGGGACAGATCGGCCATGTTAAGAGTTGATGTGTAAGAATACAAAAAGGCTATGCCTAACAAAATAAAGAGAGATGCCAGAGTGCTCATAATAATGTACTTAAAGGAAGCTTCCAGCTCCTGGGCTTCCACTCCGTAAGCTACAAGGGCGAAACTTGCTACCGAGGCTATCTCTAAGAAAACAAATAAATTAAAAATATCGCCGCTTAAAACCACGCCGTTCATGCCAGCAAGCATTAATAAAAAAAGAGTATAAAACTTCCATTTGGCTGTGTATTTCTCCATATAGTCAATACAAAATATTGTAATCATAAAAGCGACTAAATTAATCGTAACCAGCATAAAAGCCGATAAGCCGTCAACAACTAAGTTAATTCCCCATGGCGCGCTCCACCCTCCCAGTTTGTAAACATAGACTAAGGCCGATTGGCTCAAGCGGGGAATAAGGAGTGAAACGGCGAAACTTACCGCCATGGCGCAAAAAGAAATAATATCAGGCAGGCGCCTGAAATATTTTCCCAGCAAAGCGGTAATGAAGGCCGCCGCTAAAGGTATAATTACTAACGATATCGCCATTTTACCCTTTAAGCTCCCGTATTTTGGTTATGTCAAAAGTGCCGTACTTCTCATAAATCCTGATTGCTACCGCTACAACCAAAGCTGTCGTGGCCAAGCCAATGACGATAGCGGTTAACACGAGCGCCTGGACCAAAGGATCAACCATATTCGCGCCCGCTTTATCCGGCGAATATATCGGCACTCCTGAACCCCTGTTATAGCCGAACAGAATCAGGAATAGATTGACCGCGTACTCACAAATTACGATCCCGATAATTATCTTGATTATATTTCTTTTACGCAGAATCCCGTAGAGGCCGACGGAAAAAAGGACAAAACATAAAAAATAAGTGCTCATTATTCTCCCTCTCCCCTATCAATCATGATCAAAACCATAAATATCGCGAACAGCCCGAAAGCCACCTTAAAACTAATCGCTATGTTGGATAAAATTATCGTCCCGCCGGAAAAAAAGGAAAAAGGTTCTCCTTTAGGCAACCAATCATAGAAAAAGTTCCCGCCGACAAAACATAAAAGGCCTATAGCGAGGAAAGCCAGCGCCCCGATGCTCTCAAACATAGAAATAACCGGACTGGCGATTATCTTATAAGCCTCTTTCCGGCCGAAAGCGATCACCATATGGACGAAGGAAAGAGCGATAATTACCCCTCCGGCAAAACCGCCGCCGGGTGAAAGATGTCCGTGCATAACGATATAAATACCGTAAAGCAATATTAATCCCACGGTAATGCGGGTAATAACTTGCACGATCAAACTCATCCCTTGTTGATTATCAGATTTCATCTCGCGACTCTTTTTCGCCGATTTTCTTTCTACCTTTGCGCCGCATTACCGCTAGTACACCGATTACGGCGCTGAATAATACCGTTACTTCTCCCAAGGTATCATAAACACGAAAATTAAGGACGATACTTGAGACAAGGTTAGCCGCCTTAGTTTTATCCAGCCCATGTTCAATATACCAACGCGATGTTTTCATAAGGGGATGGCCGAACTCAGGCAGCTCTTTCAATACGCTATATCCGCTATATAAAAAAACAGTTAAAAATATAAAGGCGACCGCCGTGTTAAAAAACCACCGGCCGCTGGTAGAAAAGGGAAGCTCTTTTTTTATTGTGGCGCGGATAAGAATAACTAAGATTAATATTTCAACCACAAGCTGGGTTATGGCAAGATCCGGCGCCTGGAGAAGCAAAAAAGAGATACATAAAGCCAGGCCGCTCGCGCCTATCGCCACAACGCAGGAGAGTAAATCTTTAACTTCCAGGGCGGTAATGGCGCCGATAATCATGAAAACTAAAAGTATGTTAAGTTCTAACATTTTACCTCAAAAAGACAAAAAACAGGCCTAATATCCCTAAAAGGCACCAGGCCAAATATGTCGGTAAAATACCGTTATGAAGAAAACGCAATATACCGGAGATAAAGAAAACTCCTTTTTTACCCTGCTCATAAAGGTCAAAGCTTTTTTCTTCCGCCATTAGATAAATCTTCTTTAAAAAAGGCATATCTTTAATATTACTGTAGAAATCACCAACGGGCAGATTATCATCGATGGTTTCACCGCCGACATAAGAAGAGCTGAGACGAATCTTTGCCGCCGATAACTTATAAATAACCCAGCCAATAATCAGGCCCAATACGATTAAAGCCATGGCGCTTCCCGGCTGCCATAAACCGCCGATATGGACTTCGCCCAGGCTGGCCTCAATAAACCTTCTAGCGGTAGAGTTAAAAAACAAGCCGAAAATTATACATAAAAAAGCCAGGACAAGAAGAGGAAAGTATAAGAGGAACCCCACTTCCTTAACTTCCCGTTTCGCTTTCCCGAGAAAAACACCGGAGAGGAGTTTTAAGAATGACGCCAGGGTAAGACCGGAACCGATTAAAGCCATAATCAACGATAAAGATATGACAATTTTTAAACCGGCTGAATCCGCCGTTTTTAAATAATCAACCAACGCCTGATAAACCATCCATTTCGACACAAAACCGTTAAACGGCGGTATGCCGGATATGGAAAAGGCGGCAATAACTGTCGCGATAAAGGTTATCGGCATAAATTTTGCCAATCCACCGAGATCATCAAGTTCATCGCTAGCGGTTCTTGTTTCCACGTTACCGGCCCCTAGGAAAAGACATGATTTATATATAGCGTGGTTAAGCATATGCAATAACCCCGCCGCCAACCCTAAAACCGAACCGCATCCTATGCCTAAAACCATATATCCTACCTGAGACACGGCGTGATAGCCTAAGAGTTTCTTTATATTATGCTGTACTAAAGCCATCATCACGGCAAAAATTACCGTTAAAGCGCCGCAAACAAGAAGAATAACCCGGGCGGTCGTATCAAGAACGAATGTATCTTTTACTATCCTTACCAAAAGATATATACCTAAAAGTTTATCCACGGAAGCCGGCAGGTAAGCGACTACCGGCAAAGAGGCGCGCTGGGCCACATCAGGAATCCAGGTATGAAAAGGCATGCAGCCGGCTTTGGCAAAACAGCCCGCCGCGACCAAAAGAAAAGCCAGAAGGGAAAGCCGGTCATTTATCACAAGGGAAGATCCGTCGATAAAAACATTGGAAGTAAGGTGGAAATATAAAAGAAAACCTAAAAGCATAAAAGCGTCGCTGGCGCCGATAATGATAAAAGCTTTTTTAGCGGTTGCCGCCGCTTTATCATCCGACGATAAATTGATCATCTGAAAAAAAGTCAATCCCAAGAATCCCCAGAAAATAATCACCAGTTCAATACGCCTTGACAAAACAACGCCTAAGCTGACCGCGGCTGTGAGGAAAAACCAAAGGTAATAATTCAGGCGGTTTTCTCTTATAAACCCCAAGGAATATATAAATATAACAGCCGTAAAAAAAAGTACGAATCCCCCCACAAAAAGAGATAAAGAGTCAAAAATAAAAAGATTACTCAATCCCATACTCTCGCTTTAATTTTGCCGTTTTTTCCTGAGACAACCTTATTAAATCATCGCCGCCGTAGATTTTCTTTCCGTCTCTTTGAAAAACAGCGCTGCGTTCCGTACAGCAATAACAGGGGTCAACCGCCGCTAAAGTTATCGCCGCGTCGGAAATGGTGTAGCCGGGCACGGTAACGAGATTTGTGGCGACGTTATTAAAAGAGGGCGCTCTTACTTTATGGCGCAGGGGACGGTTGGTCCCGTCACTGCGCACGTAATGAAAACACTCGCCCCTTGGCGCCTCTACCCGTCCTACCCCCTCACCTTCAGGTATATCTCTCACCTCAACTTCAATATCGCCTTTAGGCATCCTTGCCAGAGACTGCTCAATAATCGAACAGCTCTCGAACATCTCTAATACGCGGACAATGACTTTGGCGTAAACATCACCCTCTTGTGCCGTAATCACGCTCCAGTTAACCTTATCATAACAGGCATAGATATCGTCACGGCGCACATCAATATCATAACCGCTTGCCCGCGCCGTAGGCCCTACGGCGGCAAAAGATACGGCGTCCTTTCTGCTCAACACACCGATACCCTTGGTCCGGCGGTGAATCACAGGGTCGTCTTCGACCGCTTTCTGAAAAAGCTTCAATGTGCCGTAGAGATCATTAATCACTTTTTTAATCATCGGGACGTCTTCGTCTTTAATATCGCGCCGCGCACCGCCGATTTTCATCATCGCGTAACTGTTGCGGTTGCCGCTTATCAACTCGAAAATATCCAGTATTGGCTCACGCGCCTTCCATGCCCACATCCATACGGTGTTATAGCCGATAAAATGGCCGGCTAATCCTAACCAAAGCAAATGGGAATGTATACGCTGCAACTCATCAATCACCATTCTGATGTAATGGGCTCGTTCAGGGAGACTAATCCCCAGAAGATCTTCTACGGCTAAAACATAAGCGAAAGGGTGCGATGTAGAACATATACCGCAAATCCTCTCAACAAGGAAGGTAACTTGGTCCCAGTGTTTAGACTCGGCTAATTTCTCAATACCGCGGTGGTTATAGCCGATATTTATCTCTACCTCTTTAACGTCTTCTCCCTCAACAATAAGCTTAAAAAATTCCGGCTCTTCCTGTAAAGGATGATAGGGACCAATAGGAACAATTTTCTTTTTAGCCATTGTTGTTTATCTCCTCTTCGAGCGGGTAAGGTTTTTTTTCAGGCGCGCAGCTTTTACGCAGAGGGAAGTTTCCGGTCGGCCAATCTTCATCTAATAAAAGATGCTTCTGGTTAGGATGGCCGATAAAATTAACTCCCAGCATCTCATGAATTTCGCGTTCAATCCAATCACTCGCCTTAAACATTCCGGTCAAAGAGTCAATTTCGGAATTATTCTTATCATACAAGAAGACTCTTACATTAAACATCTCGCCGGTAGAATCAGCCCCGAAATGATAGATTAACTCGAAACTGTCTTCGTTATCCACACCGCTTACCGTAGAAAGCCTCATATTTAAATCAAAGTAAAGAATTTTTGCCACTTCTTTCAGATCTTCCTTGGCAATGGAGAAATAAACCCGTTTTGGGTTTTTTACGAACCAGTTATTAACCTTACCGTCCAACCTTTTCTTAACCTCTTCTTTAATCATTTTTTTGTCACCTTTTCTATCAACTTTAAGAGCGCGGCGATTATCGCCTCCGGTTTCGGCGGACAACCGGGAATATATAAATCTACCGGAATAATCTCATCCAAAGCCGCCTCCATGGAATAACTGGGACGAAACATATGCTGGCTGCAAGGACATGTTCCTACGGCAACGACAAAACAAGGCGCCGGCGCCTGTTCATAGACGCTTTTTAACCTTTTTAAGGCTTTCTTATTCATCGCCCCCGTAATCAGAAGAACATCGGCGTGGCGGATACTGCCGACAAGTTGCATACCAAAACGCTCAATATCAAAACGCGGGGTAAGGCAGTCGAGGATCTCTATATCACAGTTATTACACGACCCGGCGCTCATATGATAAACCCACAGCGATTTTGTTAAAATTTTCTCTTTTAAACCCATATTACTTCCCTAACACCGCCAAAACAACGCCTAAACAGCCCAAAGGAAAAAGGAAAAACCAAAACAGGCCGATAACATCTTTAATCCGTAAACGGGGGTTGGTATTTTTAACCACCGATACGAGTAAGATTATTATACAGTATTTATATATTAAATGAATACCTTCTGTTTTATTTCCCATAAAGAGGGCGATTAACAGTATCGGCAAAGAACAGTAAAGAATTGTCTTGGCCAGCCGGTAAAATCCTAACAACGATCCGGAATATTCAATGAATGTACCGCCCATGATTTCCTGCTCGGCCTCAGCCACGTCAAAAGGAACAATGCCTAGCTTCGCCTGCAGGTAAAGAAAGGCTAAAATAAAACCAATCGCTCCCGATAAACTGGCTATATGCGACCCGCCGGCGGCTTGTGACTTTATAATCCCTTCGAGAGAAAAACTGCCGCCTGATTTTATTATAATAATAACAACGCTTACGATAAAGACAAATTCATAAGAAAGCATAAGTTTGATCTCGCGGGCGGCGCCCACGCTGGCTAAGGGATTAGACGAAGAGAGGCCGCCGATAATGATAAAGAGAGAGGGGATAATTAAAAGGTATAAAATAACGAAGATATCGCCTAAAAAACCATCCTGGCTAAAATAGTTCTTATTTATAATTATTCCCACGACAACAGCCGAAGAGAAAGCTAAAAGCGGCGATAAAACAAAGAGCGTTTTGTTCGCGTCTTGCGGTAAAATCGTCTCTTTAAAGAAAAGCTTTAAGATATCAATATAGGTCTGATACCAGGGCGGGCCGACCCGGTATTGAAAACGAGCGGTGAGCTTACGCTCCAGCCACCAACCCAAACCTCCCACCAACAAACTAAATAATAAACCGGGAAAAAATAAATATTGCGCTATTAAGTTCATCTCTTTTTATACAATATGGTATCGTCACTGAACCACTTTTTGTAACGCACGGCCAGCCGGTCGGAAACAAAATAAATCCCTTTATCGATATCTTCTTCCGCGATATATTTCTTCTCGATGGCGCCGTAAGGGCATGTCGTTATACACAGGGTTTTATCGCGTTTTAAGCAATAATCGCACCTTGAATCAAAAAAGTTAAGCAAATCCGGCAAAATCACGCCAAAGGGACAAGCGATACCGCATGTTTTGCAGGCCGTACATAAAAACCGCGCTCTTTTCACGATACCGTCATCCTCTTTTTTTAAGGCGTTATGATAACAAGATTTAACGCAGGGCGCTTCTTCACATTTTCGGCAAAGCAAGGAAAAAACCGCCAGTTCTCTTAAAGAAACAATACCGTTATTGCTAGGGTGAAACGCGTAGGCGCAGTCAATCACACACTTCTTACAACTGTCGCATTTTTCTAAATCAATAAATAAGCGTTCCATCTTTTACTGCCCTGCTGATTAATCCCAGATTTTTTATTAGAAAAATCTGCCCGGATACCCTTGCGGGCAGGCTCCGCTCGATCCGACCCCGAATTTTCTAAGCCGAAGGCTATGGAAAATTCGGCTTGTACCCTTTAGGGTAAAAGGCCTTTAGGAATTTTCCTCACAAGGAAAATTCCAAGGACTAAGTCCCGGGAATTTCACAGTGTGAAATTCCTCGGGTCGGGGTTACCTAAAAAATTTGCTTGCGCTCTTTTATTTCGCGAGTCGCTCTCATAACCATATGGTTTTCATGAGGTGGTAAAAAGTTCTGCTTTCTAACGC
>JBDRDG010000228.1:0-9353 GCA_043821045.1 Candidatus Omnitrophota bacterium
AGGCGGATTATATAAATGGTCAAGTTTTGGTAGTGGACGGAGGGTTAACCTAAAAAGATCATTAATCCCACCGTGCAAAGTAGTAATAGAGATGTAAATGGTCAAAAAAGGAGGATATGATGAGCGTTGAAGAGAAAGTAAAAGACATTATTTCCGAACAGTTGGGAGTAAAGAAAGAAGAGATAAAAACCGAAAGCTCATTTATTGATGATTTGGGAGCGGATTCTTTAGATACAGTCGAGTTGGTTATGGCTTTGGAAGAGGAGTTCGGCATAGATATACCTGATGAAGACGCCGAGAAGATGACTGCTGTGACCGACGCGATTAAATATATAGAGGAAAAGGTTCAAGAGAAATCTTCTTAATCGTTCTTTTATAATTTATAATGAGAAGAGTTGTTGTTACTGGATATGGAGTTATTTCTCCTGTCGGTAGTAATATAGATGTGTTCTGGGATTCCCTTGTGTCTGGCAAGAGCGGCATTGACAGGATTACTCAATTTGACCCCGAAGGGTTTGATTCCCAGATAGCAGGAGAAGTGAGAGATTTTGATCCTTCCTCAATGCTTTCTCCTAAAGATATTCGGCGTACGGCTCGCTTTGTTCAATTTGCCCTTTTAGCGACTCAGCAGGCAATTGGTCATAGCGGTTTTGATATTATGAAACTTGATTCCTACCGTGTCGGCGTCGTTGTCGGTTCGGGCATCGGAAGTTTGCAGATAGTTGAGAGGGAACTGCAAGTTTTTTTAGAGAAAGGGCCGTCACGAATTTCTCCTTTTCTTATCCCCATGCTTCTTACTAATGAAGCGGCCGGGATGGTCGCTATCCATTTCGGCCTAAAAGGTATTAATTTTTGCGCGGTAACTGCCTGTGCCTCGGGAGCTCATTCTATCGGAGAAGCTTACAGGACTATTCAGCAGGACAAAACCGATATCATGATATGCGGCGGCGCGGAAGCAAGTATTACTCCTATGGCCGTAGGCGGGTTTTGCGCTTTAAAGTCGCTATCTAAGAGAAACGACGAACCCAAGAGAGCTTCCCGGCCGTTTGATAAGGAAAGGGACGGGTTTGTTATGGCTGAAGGGGCCGGTATAGTTGTTTTAGAAGAGTTTGAGCACGCTAAAGCACGAGGCGCGGATATATATTGTGAATTGGCCGGATACGGCGCCAGTTGCGATGCTTATCACATTACGGCGCCTGATCCGGAAGGAAGAGGAGCGGTCAAAGCAATGGAAATGGCGTTTGGAGAGTCAAAGGCCGAGTTCCGAGACAAGATATATATTAATACCCACGGGACTTCAACTCAGTTGAATGATAAGATGGAAACAGTGGCGATAAAAAAAGTTTTCGGAGATTACGCCAAGAAAATAAGCGTTGGGTCGACAAAATCAATGACCGGACATACTCTGGGAGCAGCCGGCGCGATAGAATTTATCATTTGTTGTTTAGCTCTTAGGAATAAGGTTATTCCTCCCACAATAAACTTAGAAAATCCCGATCCCGAATGCGATTTGGATTATACAGCCAATAAAGCGCGCGAGTTAGATGTTAACGTCGCCATGTCAAATTCCTTGGGGTTTGGCGGCCATAACGCCAGTTTGGTAGTTAAAAAGTTGCAGTAGCAGCATTGCTTTTTGCCTCTCGCCTTTTATCAGAATTAACAAAATTATAGAGATAAAAAAGACGCATAGAGAAAATTGATTTGATCGTATGGGTTTGACTTTAATTGAGAAAATCCTTCTTAAAGCATCTTCCAAGAAGAAATTGGAAGATTTTGTCTATGCCAAGGTAGATTTTTGTTTTGGCAATGATATTACCGCGCCGTTAGCTGTATCGCAGTTTGAGAAGGCGGGATTTAAGAAGGTTTTTAATCCCGAGAAAATCGCTTTTATCTGTGATCATTTTCTTCCCGCCCGGGATTTAAAGGCGGCCAATAACGTAAAAGTGCTGGAAGCTTTCGCGCGGCGGTTTAAGATAAAGAATTTCTTTGATATAAACCGCTGCGGCATAGAACACGCTTTTTTGCTTGAGGAGGGATTTATTCAACCGGGAAATTTAGTCATTGGCGCTGATTCTCATACCTGTACTTTAGGCGCAATCGGTTGTGCCAGCTTTGGCGTGGGCTCAACTGATTTAGCGGCGGTAATGAAAGAAGGGCGCTGTTGGTTTAGGGTTCCTTCGACAATAAAGTTGGTTTATAAGGGTAAGCCAAACAAATGGATTTCCGGTAAAGACTTGATTATTCATACTATCGGTAGAATTGGCGTTGACGGAGCCTTATACAAAGTAATGGAATTTTCGGGAGAAGTTATCCGTAAGTTAAAGTTGGAAGACCGCCTTACAATGACTAATATGGCGATTGAAGCCGGCGCTAAGACCGGGATTATAGAACCGGATCATATTACACTAAGCTATTTAAAGAAAACAGCGAAAGTTAAATTAACAAAGACAAAAGATATAAACGGGCTAAAAAGCGACAAGGATGCTTGTTATGATAAGATAATTGATATTGATGTAAATAAATTAGAGCCGCAAGTCGCTTGTCCTCACCTTCCCAGTAAGGTAAAGCCGGTAAGGGCTCTTTTTAAGGTTAAGATCGACCAGGTAGTAATTGGTTCTTGCACAAATGGACGGATTTCCGATTTGGCCATTGCCGCCAAGATATTGAAGAGGAGGAAGGTAAAGAGGGGAGTACGCGTTATAATTATTCCTGCCACTGTTTTGGTGTACCAGCAGGCAGAGAAGGCCGGATTTTTGAAAATATTCGCGGAAGCCGGCTGCATCATCAGTCCGCCTACCTGCGGGCCTTGTCTGGGTGGCCATAGCGGTATTTTGGCTAAGGGAGAGGTAGCTTTAGCTACAACAAACAGGAATTTTATCGGCCGTATGGGTAGCCCCGAAAGCTTTGTCTACTTGAGTTCCCCGGCGGTAGCGGCTGCCTCAGCGGTTAAGGGGAGAATTGCCCATCCCGATGAAGTCGTGCGCTAGCGTATAGCGTTATAATAGAAGCGGATACACGCGGATCAATACGCGGATAGACGCGGAATTAATTGGGCAATATCACAAATATAAATTGTAGGAAGGTATGGAAATTAAAGGGAAAGTGCATAAGTTTGGCGACGATGTTAATACTGACGATATCATTGCGGCAAAATATTTAGACTCCTATGATGAAAGATTCTTGGGGTCAAAGTGCATGGAAAATATCGACGCCGCTTTTGTCTCACGGGTCGAGAAAGGCGACATCATTGTCGCCGGCAAGAATTTCGGCTGTGGTTCCAGCCGCGAACACGCGCCCTGGGCGATTAAAGGATGCGGGATATCTTTGGTCATCGCTAAGAGTTTCGCAAGAATTTTTTACCGTAACAGCATTAATCTCGGTTTACCGATACTTATTTCATCCGATACGGATAATCTGTTCGGAGGCGATATGTTAAGCGTTGACCTTCAGGCGGGAGAGATTTTAAATATCACCAAGGGGAAAAAATATCATTGCGAGAAGTTTCCTTCCTTTATGCGGGAATTGATTAATAACGGCGGCCTGATCGATTGGATAAAAAGAAGAAATAAATGAGGAGTGATTATGAAAAAAAGTTATAAGATAGCTGTGATTCCCGGTGACGGCACAGGCCCGGAGGTAGTGCGTGAGGGACTTAAGGTTCTTGAAGCGGCAAGTAAAAAATTCAATTTTAATTGCGAAAGCGTATCCTATGATTTGGGAGGCCAGCGGTATATTTCTTGCGGCGAAACACTGCCGGCGAGCGTATTGGAAGAATTGAAGAGTGTAGACGCGATATTCTTGGGGGCAATCGGTGATCCGCGCGTGAAGGCGGGAATTCTTGAACAGGGTATACTTTTGCGGCTGCGCTTTGAGCTTGACCAGTACGTGAATCTTCGTCCGGTTGTTTTATATGACAAAAGATTCTGTCCTTTAAGAGATAAGAAAGAAGAAGATATCGATTTTGTGGTTGTGAGGGAAAATACCGAAGGTTTTTACTGCGGCTCCGGCGGCTTTTTACGTAAAAATACCGCGGCTGAGGTGGCTATTCAGGAAAGTATAAATACTTATAAGGGCGTTGAGCGCTGCTTGCGTTACGCCTTTGAGATAGCAACCAAAAGGAACAAGCAAAAAAAGGTTACTTTATGCGGTAAAACAAATGTTTTGACTTTTGCTTTTGATCTTTGGGAGAGGACCTTTTACAAAACAGCAAAAGAATACCCCGGAATAGAGACCGATTATGCCCATGTTGACGCTACCTGCATGTGGATGGTTAAAAACCCGGAATGGTTTGATGTGGTCGTTACCGACAATATGTTCGGCGATATTATTACCGATTTGGGCGCGATGATTCAGGGTGGTATGGGGATTGCCGCCGGCGGTAATATTAACCCTGACGGTGTTTCGATGTTTGAGCCTATCGGAGGAAGCGCCCCTAAATATACGGGTAAAAACGTGATTAATCCTTTAGCGGCCATTTGCGCTTTGAGTATGATGTTAGATGTTTTAGGTGAAAACGAGGCGGCGTTAAGCGTTGAGTGTGCGGTCAAGAAAGTTGTTAAGGAGAAAATCAGCAGTTTAGGAGCCGGTAAGATGGGATATTCCACGCAGGAAGTGGGCGATATGGCAGTTAAATATTTATAGTAAAATACCGATAAAAAATTTTATAAAAGAATGTAAGCGAAAATATTTATTCCAAAGGTAATTCTTACGTATCAGTGGTAAGGAAATCAAAAATCAAAATGCAATTTTGTTATTATGAAAATCACAAATCACAAATTCCAAATTACAAACAAATTACAATCTCCAATAAACAATATACAAAGGATTTCTTGTGATTTTGGTATTTGGATTTTTCTATTGTTTGTGATTTGTGTATTGTATATTGTGATTTAATGTTGGCTAATATAGGGTTAACAATCTTAACAGGGTTTTAGGAGGTAGAGGATATAAAGATTATGAAAAAGTATAGTGTCGCGGTTATCGGCGTTGGCGTCGTGGGAATTGAACTCATACGTTGCCTTAAACGGCGTTCTTTTCCTTTGCGTTCTTTTCGTGTCTTTGCCCGTTCAGAGCGTGATATTGTTGTTGATAGCACAAAATATCGCGTAGAGGCTATAGACAAGGCAAAGTTCGATGGTATAGATATCGCTCTTTTTGCCGGTACGGAAGGAGAAAAAGGGGCAAGTCTTACTTATGCCCAGCAATTCATTGGTAAAGGCGCGGTTGTAATTGATAATGGCGCTGACTTTCGCCTCAAACCGGATGTTCCTTTGATAGTGCCTGAAGCGAACAGGGCGTCAATATCTTCTCATAAAGGTATCATTGCTAATCCTAACTGCACTACGATTCAGGCTGTTGTCGCTTTAGCCGGGATATATAAAAATTTTGGTCTGGAAAAAATAATACTGACCAGCTTTCAGGCTACTTCCGGTGCCGGCAGGGGGGCCGTTGAGACTCTCTGGGAAGAAGTGAGGGACATTGTCAATAACAATTCAGACAAAGAATACAGTTCAATTGATAAGAAATTAGACAGAGACTTTAAGACTTTCGGTAATCAGATAGCTTTTAACGTTATCCCTCAAATTGGCAGTTTCCAGGAAGACGGATATACCAGTGAAGAGTGGAAAGTTGTCCACGAGACGCATAAGATATTATCTGATGACCGGATAAAAATTTCGGCGACCTGCGTAAGGGTGCCTGTTTTTACCTCTCATTCGGAGGCGATTTATTTTCAGACAAAAAAAGACGCTCAGCTGGCGGAAATCGCCAATATCCTTAAGAGTTCGCAAGGGGTAAGGTTTGTTGATTTTCCTTCCTATTCACTCCCTCTCGATGTTGATGGCCAAGATTTGGTTTATGTGAGCCGCTTACGGCCCGACCTCTCTGATCAAAATTCTTTTTGGCTTTGGGTTGTAGCTGACAACCTCCTAAAAGGCGCCGCCCTCAATGCCGTTCAAATTGCCGAGGAGTTAATAAAGTTATAGATATACGAGAGAGATTGTTTATTGCTTACCGGCCATAGATTAATCGTAAATATTGTCCTGTCGCTTTTGCTTGAAGCTAGATTCTAGATTCTAGATACAAGTAGTTAATTTCCGCATTCCGGGATATTACCCAAAAACAAGGAGTGCATTTATCTAATCAGCTCGACTATTAAGAGATAGCGGAATAAATAAAAATGCAAAATGACAGAGAAAAAATCAAAAGCATTTTCTGCGAATCACTATCGGTTTGGCAACAGATGTTAGGCGCGATGAAGATAAAATCACAGATTCCAGATTCAAGATTATAAACAAATCACAATGCCAAATAAACAATGACCAAAACATTATTTGTGATTTTGGTATTTGGATTTGTATCTTGTTTGTGATTTGTTCATAGTGGATTGTGATTTAACTGCATTGTGATTTAATTGCAAGGATTATCCTTTCTACATCGTGATATGTCATCTTGATTCGTTAACTTATCAGCGTTTCTCTGTCAGAAGTTTTGAGGAAACTCCAAACCTTCATTTTGGTTAGCTAGGTGAACGTGTTATGTTATAATTAATCAATGAGACTTGGCATTTTGTGCGCTTGCGCTTCAAAATGCCTTAGTCGAATTTCCCGCGCTTTGATTTATGGTATCAAGCGGGATCCCGCAATAGCGGGAGATCCAGAGTCCCTCGGGAATACTCGGGATAAATGAAATCGAAGGATCAAAAAACTAAACCACCGACTTTCCCGAGAATTCTCGGGGTTCCGTGTGCGGGATAGTCGCTGGAGGTTCATTATGCTTAAAAATATATGTTTAGAGCTTGAGTATGACGGGGCTAATTATTACGGCTGGCAGATCCAGACTGTCCAGGGTAATAATAAAAGAAAAACAGACCGGCGTTTTAATACTGTTCAGGAAGAAGTAGAAGGTGGTTTGAGAAGACTTTTTTGTAAAAAATTAAGAGTTGTCTATGCGGGAAGAACCGACAGGGGGGTTCATGCCTATAGCCAGTGCGTAAATTTTACCGTTGACGCTCAAATTCCTTTAAAAAATATAAAGGCGGCCTTAAATAGTTTCTTGCCGCCGGATATATCGATAAAAAAGATAAAGTATGTTCCTTTAGATTTTCACGCCCGTTTTAGCGTAAAGTCAAAAATATACCGCTATGTGCTATGCACAAAAAAAAGGCTTAGTGTATTTGAGCGCAATTATGTTTGGCATTGCCCCGGCTATATTGATATAACCAGAATGCAAAAGGCCGCTTCTTATATTTTTGGCCGGCGAGATTTTTCCTTTTTTGCCAAACAGCCTCGGGTTTACGAGACATGCGTAAGAAAGATTTTCGCTTTTTCCATTAGAAAAAAAACCGGCTATATAATTTTTGATATTGAGGCCGACGGGTTCTTAAGGAACATGGCTAGGAATATTGTTTCTTTCTTGGTGGCTGCCGGTCAGGGAAAAGTAGAGTTAAAAGAGATACCTAAAATAATAAGGGGAGAGAAGACTTGTGTTAAAAAGCCAGCGCCTGCTTCAGGGTTATATCTTTATAAAATAAACTATTAAAATAATATCTCTATCTAGTAAGACAACAAAGGTGCGTTGGTAATTTGGAGGGAATTGTGGCGAAAAAATATACCAAAGAGATATATGATTACATAAGTATAGGAGTTATTGTTTTAATAACATTACTTTCCTTAATGCGTTTCAATTATTTGCCCCAGTTTATTGACGGCTATTACCATTTATCAGCGGCTAACGGCTTGGAACGAAGCGGCGGTTGGATAGGCCATGATTGGTGGAATTTTGCCCCCGTCGGCCGGCCGCACCTTTATCCTCCTTTATACCACCTTCTAATTATTTTTATTAAATCGGCAGGCATAACGGGGATTGACGCCGTGAGGATAACAGAAGTGCTGTTTGTTCCCATATTTTTTTTGATTGTTTGCTGTGTTTTCAGAAGACACATTTCGTCGTTATTTGCTTTTTTGGTTTTAATTATAGCGAGCAGCTTCTTTTCTTTTTACTCTTCGCTTTCAGGAAACATACCCGCTTCCTTGGCTGTTTTATGGGGAATTTTATGCTGGTATTATTTGAAAAAAGACAGAATCCTTGCCAGCGCTATTTTTTTAACTCTCGCTTTCTATACTCACGCGGCAATACCGTGGATTTTCTTATTTTCCCTTTTAATCCTGGCATGTTTCTCTCCCAACTGGCGCAGATCTTGTCTGTTAATAATTTCATTTTCTCTCGGCCTTGCGGCGCCGATAATTTACCATCAGGCAAAACATTTGGATTATCTCAATTTTTCGATATTAAGCGAAGTTAACTTTTCTCATTACAGTATTGGCGTGTTAATATTTGGCTTTGTCTCTTTTTTCTCCTGCTTGAGAAGAAAAAGTTTTTTCTGCCTTTTGTTTATCGGATATCTTTTGGGCAGTATGATTGTTTTCTTTAAATATCCCTACCGCCTTTTTTCCGCCCAAGGTATTTTAGGTTTTGTCTTCCTCTCGGCTTGCCTTGGGGAAGAAATTATCTCTAAATTGGGGGGGCGCAAAGGGTATCTTGCGACAACATGTATTTTTCTTTATTTTCTTTTTTTTCATTCCACCGTCGATTTAGATAACGGACAAATAAAATTTCATCTTTTAAATTCCACGTATTACAATATCGCTTCCGGTAATTTTCCCGCCACTTTAGAGTTCAACTCTTTATTTTTCCCGAACTATTACGATCCTATTGTTGAAGTAATTAAAAGGAATACTCAGAAAGACGATATTATCGTTTCCAATCTGGGGATCGCTTCGCGGATATTTTCTGCCCTTAGTAACCGTCCGGTGGCAGCCTCGATGCTGGGAGAGGTAAAGGAGTTTAGCCGCTTTGAACCTTATCCTGCCGCCAAACTTATTGTATGGCTTAAGCCTAAGGATGAGGAGTTCTATTACTGGCGGCATAAACTGAACTTGGCGGAAATCTATCAAAATGAGATAGCTTATGTTTTTATTAACCCTTTTTATACCGCCGCGGCAGTGCCGCTTAAGGCAAAATTATCTTTTGCGGCAATTGATTTTATTTTTATGTCGGTAATATTGATCCTTATTTTAGATATTAGCGGCCTTGTTAAGAGAGTTTTTATGAAAACAAAAAAGATAGAAGATATCTAGCGGGGAATCGCGGTGACAGGAATCGCCATTCATCCCATATATTCCATTAGAAAAATCTGCCGGGATACCCTTACGGGCAGGCTACTCTCGAGCCGACCTCAAATTTTCTAAGCCGACGGCTATGGAAAATTTGGCTTGTGCCCTTTAGGGTGCTTGTGTTCTTTAGGGTAAAATGCCCTTAGGAATTTTCCTTGTGAGGAAAATTCCAAGGACTAA
>JBDRDG010000229.1:0-5912 GCA_043821045.1 Candidatus Omnitrophota bacterium
TCATCCGGGATTGTATTACATAAATCCAAAAGAGTATAAAGTAGATGTGCTTGAGATAGGTATAAATCAGGTTTCGCTTTTAGGCGGCAGAACCGTTGATAACGTTTCTATGCAAAAAGAAGAGGTAAGACGCATGCGCCGGGATTTAGCCGGCCAGGCCAAAAAGCCCCAGTCACAACTCCATGAGCCGAAAGAAAGGGCTGAGTATGATGAGAAAACAAGGGGGAAAAACGCCCAGGCTAATCTATACACAAAAAGACAGCTCGCGAGTACCAGCGACGCTGATATCGGTTCAACCAGCCAGAAAGTTTTCTTGAAAGACGCTTTTAATTTTCTCAAAGGAGAACGAATGTCGGGAACTACCAAAAAAGACAAAATGTATTCTCAGCAAGAGAAGATGCGGATGCCGCCAATAGAAAAGGAGATGAAGAGCGCTACGCCTGTCCAGAAGCTTGATATTGACCAGTTTGTGGAGTTTCCTTCCAAAGACGGTTTCCATATTATGCTTGATCTGACTGTTGAGTTTGAACTCCTGCCGCCGAACATCGCTTCGATTTATAGCAAATACGGCAGTCTGTCTGATACCGTGGAGAAAATTATTCTTCCCCAGGTTTTGTCAGTTTCAAGGTTAAAAGGTTCCCATTACAAGGCGAAAGATTTTATTATGGGTGAAGGCAGGGAAAAGTTTCAGACGGACCTTACCAACGAACTTGTTGCGACGATGAAAGAAAAGGATATTACCATCCATTCTGTTCTCATCCGCAGCGTGGTCGTTCCTTCCCAGATTCTTATGCCGATTCAGGACGCGAGTATCGCTATTGAAGAGAACCTGACTAACATCGAGAAACAGGAGACAGCAAGGAAGCTGGCGGAGTTGAATACCGAAACCATGCTTATTGAACAGAGTAAGGAGAAGGTTCAGGAAGAGACCAAAAAAATAACGGCGGAAATCAGGGCCCAGATGGATAAAGAAGTAGCCAAGATTAAAGCTCAGGCTCAAAAAGAAGTCGCCGACATTGAGCGCCAGATAGCCCTTTTACAGGCCCAGCGTCAGAGAAAACTCGGTAAGGCCGAAGCCGACGTTACTAAAATGGTCGGTAACGCCAAATCAGAAGGGTTTAGATTGAAAGTGGAAGCTTTTGGCAATCCCAACGCCTATTCCTTATATGAGATGGCTAACGGCTTATCGGACGATATAAGGGTTGCTATTATACATACCGGTGAAGGCACATTGTGGACAGACATAGATAAGGTATCCAGCGGCGACCTTGGCGGTCTTAAACTTCTTAAGAGAAAATAATATTCTTGACAATGCGGCGCGGATGCGGAGGTGGTAATAATCGGGCAGTTTACAATTAATTCCACTTCGTCAGTAATTGATATTGATGTAACAAGGCTTCCGGTGAGGCATGATATAAAAGGCGCCCGCGGTTTAGGCCTTTTCTTCATTGTTTTTTCTTCCCTTTGGGGCGGAGTACCGACATTTTTCTTGGTTCAAAGTATCCGGGAGGGAAAATTTGAGCCAGAGATGTTTTTTATCCTTATTTTTTCTATAATTGGAACGGCCTTATTTTTATTCGGCTTAAACCAGTTTTTTATCAAAGGCCTTCTTGCCATAACTCAGGATACGGTATCATTGTCGCGTTCCAGCCTTTTTGGCAGCGAGAAATGGCGTGAGTTTTTCCACAGTTATCAAGGCGTGCTCTATCGTTCGGAGTATCATTCCGGCAGCAAAAACAGATCATCCTATACCCTGTATATCCTTGAACTTTTCCATAAACATAAAGCGAAAACAATTCTTTTGTATCAATCTCTTTCATCACAGGATATCCGTAAAAAATGGGAAGATTATAGCCGGGCCTTAGGTTTACCGGCGATTGAGAAAGAGGACGGAAAAATTATCAAACGCGATGCCGCGGATCTTGATAAATCAATTCAAGAGCTTGTTAAAGAAAAGAAAATAGAAGTAGAATATATTAATATCGAAAGGCCCCCCGCCGGTATTTCGGTTAAATCGGAACAAGATATGATATGTATTGATATACATAAGAAAAGTTTACCGCCTTTGGCGGCGATATTCATGGTTTTTTTCCCTTTTATCTTTATTTATATCGGTTTTTTTGTGGAAGGCGCGCCGTTTATATTTGGAATATTCGGCATACTGTTTGAAATTACTTTTGTCGCGGTTATTCTTTGGTCTATTATTTCCATGCCGCAGCTGCGTATTAGCCACCAAGATGTCCATCTTGTCTATATTACCCCTTGGAAGGAAATACAAAGCACGAAATTACCACGAAAAAGTATTGAGCAGGTGCTGATTAAAGGTTATAGCGATAACCGCGATATGAGTAAAGCCGTGGTAATAAATAGTGATAGTGGCACGATTAGAATAGGCGATGGCTTATCCGGCGACAGTTTACATTGGCTTAAGCAGTGTATTATCCGGTCTCTCTCATAAAAGGAGACAATCGTTTCCTCCGCTAGAATTATTTGCCTTGACAATCAGTTTCATTGGTGTTACCCTTTTAAAAAAGGTATTACGATGAAGAAAGTTAAGAGGTTCGGCGTATCACTGGAAGAGGATTTGTTGCGAGAGTTAGACAATCTGGTTAAAAGGCAAAAATTCCCTAATCGCTCACAGGCCGTCCGTTTTTTAATTAGAAGCACTCTCGTGAAAGAGAAGTGGCAGCACAATAAAGAAGTGGCCGGATGCGTTGTTTTTATCTATGACCATCACCGCAGGGATTTACTTAATAAATCGATCAGCCTCCAGCACGCTTATCAGGAGTTAATACTTTCCGTTCAGCACGTCCATCTTGATCACCACAACTGTTTAGAGATGATCGCCTTGCGCGGCAAAGCGGTAAAGTTGAGAGAATTGGCCGATAAACTTATCGCCTTAAAAGGAGTTAAACACGGACAGTTAATAATGAGCGGTATGGATCGGGAAGAATAATTTTTTTTGTTTTTGGGTGGCACGATTCCATGTAAGGTAGCAATTAGAAAACATGATAGGGGAGATATGCCGGAGAGAAAAAAGATAGAAAACAGGGTGTTGGAAGAAATCGCAGAAGCGATTCAAGAGATAAACTACGGGGAGGTGGTAATTACAATACATAATTCAAGGATCGTTCAAATCGAAAGAAAGGAGAAAAGACGTTTTCATTGAAGGAAGTTACTGTAACAACAGAGCTAGGAATGTAATTGTTTTTTGCCTCGCCGACTGGATAACCGGAGGAGAAGCAGCAATCGGAGGTTGGTATGCGGTTTCAAAGATTAGTCGGCGGAGTGTTCCTGTTAGGGGTATTTGCTTTTCTTCCCAATTTAGTTTTTGCCCAAAGCATACAAGATGAAATAGCCGATTTAAAGCTTAGGATAATGAAATTAGAAAAACAATTGGTTAAACAAGAGGAGGCAACGGTTAAACAAATAGAAGCTCAAGAGTCCTTGAAGAAAATAAAGGAAGCGTTTGAAGGGTTTTCTATCGGCGGCGGAACTACCTTTATCGCGCAGGGGACGGATAATGCCAATGGTGACCAGCTTTCTAAGAATGGCGAAGATATTCTTGAGGCGTCATATTCGCTTGATTTAGAGTTTGAAAAACAGTTTGATGATTACGCGACGACTTTCCTTCATCTTGAGACCGGGCATGGCATGGGAGTCGAAAACGAACTAAAACTGTTTTCCGGTGTGAATAGAGACATCGATGATTCTGACAGCGGCGTAAATATTACGGAGGCTTGGTACGAGCATCGCTTTAGCCTCTTTACGCTGACATTTGGGAAAATCGACTCAAGCGGTTATATTGACATCAATCAGTACGCTAATGATGAATCGAGGCAATTTTTGGGGCGTATTTTCAAGAATTCACCGGTAATTGAATTTCCCGATGATAATTCAGCCGGGATGATATTTTTATTAGAACCGGCTGATTTTATCGAGGTCACTTTGGTCATGGCCGATGCCGAGGCTGATTGGCAAGGCCTACTAGATAATATTTTTATTGCCGGTCAGTTGAATATTAAACCCAGTCTCTTTACAAGAACAGGGAATTACAGAGTGTGTTGTTGGCTCAATGACAAGGAACATACAAAGTGGGAAGATTCAACAAAAACAAAAAAAGAGAGTTATGGTTTTGGAATTAGTTTTGACCAAGTGTTGACTGATAATCTTGGCGCGTTTATCCGTTACGGTTGGCAGGATCCCGATGTGTTTATGAATGGAAACGATTTTTCTTTAGAACACGCTTGGAGTGTTGGTTTACAACTCGGGGGTAGCTTATGGGGGAGAAGTGATGATCGGTTTGCTTTTGCTTTTGGTCAGATTTTGCCCTCGGACGATTATAAAGACGCGAATTCGTTAAGGGGGAAATCAGAAGAACACCTCGAGGCGTATTACAGTCTTTGCGTCAACGATAACTTTACTTTGAGCCCTGATTTACAGGTAATTTGGGATCCTTACGGCGGCGACGCGGCGAATGGTCATAAAACAATTATGATCGGCGGTTTACGCGCGCAAGTTGATTTTTAATTGAGACTTAGACTTTTTGTGAGCTGAAAGAGCGAAACAAAAATCTGTAGTCGACTTGTCCTGAGTGAAGTCGAAGGGAATCCCCGCACCTATATTTTGCATATAGCGGGGTCCCGAAAATACGGGATATCCTGAGCGAACGAAGAGAGTCGAAGGATAATATGTAGATGCATCGATTTACCCGAAGATTCTCGAGATCCCGTGTTCGGAATAGTCGGTGGATGTTGATTACTATAGGGTTTAGAAAATAGAGTAATGGAACAATAGACCGCAATAGAAATTTTTCTATTTTCGACTGTCGATTTTCTATTGTTCTATTTTTGCGAAGCAAAAATAAGGAGGTGTAATATGCATATTCCTAGTAGTATGTTGCAGGGAGGAATTTGTCCTTTGACTGCTATGGTCAGCGTTGCCGGTGTCGCTTGGGCGGCGTTTAAGGCGTATTTTAGCGAACATAAACCCAGTTCCTCGAGATTCGCGGCGATTACCGCTTTAATTTTTGCCGGTCAGATGATGAATTTTCCGATTAACGGCGGAACGTCAGGCCATTTGCTGGGTGGGGTACTAGCGGTT
Organism: Candidatus Omnitrophota bacterium; assembly: GCA_043821045.1. Lineage (GTDB taxonomy): Bacteria > Omnitrophota > Gorgyraeia > Duberdicusellales > 4484-171 > JBDRDG01. Next base: position 5,104 of record JBDRDG010000229.1, read on the forward strand.
GCTTTGCTCGGTATCCCTTTTGGTATTTTATCCATAGCTGTCGTTGTGACAATTCAATGTTTAGTTTTTGCCGATGGAGGGTTTAGCGTACTGGGTGCGAACATTTTGAATATGGCTGTTATTGGAGCCGGTTTTGGCGGGTTTGTTCTTGCTTTTCTTAACAAACGGTTTTCCACAAAACCTATTAATTACTCCCTTAGTTTAGGGATCGCGGCATGGATTTCATTGATGGCGGCCGTTCTTTTTTGCAGCATCGAACTGGCAGTTTCCGGAACAATTCCTTTTTCTAAGGTGATAGGGGCGATGTTTGGCACGCATGCCTTTATTGGTATAGGTGAAGGGTTGATTACCGTAGCGGCATGTTTTGTTTTCGCTTCCGAGTCAATACGAGTTTCGCGAAAAAAATCGGTTACGGTTCCTTTATTAGCGGCGGGTATTATCGCTTTTGTTTTAAGTCCGTTCGCCAGCGGCTTGCCTGACGGCTTAGAATGGGTAGCTGAAAGGTATCAGTTTTTTCATGAAGCGTCTCCGACTTTTGTGGCGCCTTTACCGGACTATACCCTTCCGGCGGTCAGTAACGAAATTTTAACTACCGGCTTAGCGGGATTAGCCGGAGTACTAATTACCTTTTCCATCGCTTGGTTTATAGCAAAACTGTTGTATAAATCCGAGCAGTTAGCGTAAATTTTTAGAGGGAAAAAGATTGAATAAATATCGGGGACAGGAGATTTAACGGTTAAATCTTCTGTCCCCTTTTTGTGTTTTTTAAGACTCATTCTCTAAGGTTTGGTGTCTTCTCTGGAATATAT
>JBDRDG010000230.1:0-5163 GCA_043821045.1 Candidatus Omnitrophota bacterium
AGGCCTCGGCCAGGACGATACGATTATTCTTACCGGTACAGCCGATACGATGTCGCGGGTCTTTTCTTTAGTTACCGCTCTTGAGAACAACAAGATTTTTAAGAACGTAAAAGTTGATTTTACAAAAAGCCGTGTCGTTAAAAAGGAAGAGGTTGCCGATTTCGGTTTGACTCTTGTTTTAGAGACGCAGTTTTGATGCGGTAGTGTAATTTATCCCGCCGCGCAATAATACCCTGTCGTGAGGGTGGGGATGGAGCAGAGACGCAATACGAAGTATCGCGGTCGGGATTCTCCCGAGGTAATACACGAGACAAGCCGCCCCATGCGCTAAGGCGGGAAGGAATCCCGTAAAAATTTTAAGTATAAGGTGCATGCAGGTGGGGGGGGAATATGAAAAATATTTTTAAAGCTTTTATCTCAGGGTTGTCTCCGAAAGAAAAGAAAATTTTATATATTGCCGGCGGTCTTATTTTCTTGGCTGTTTTTGACCGCATGGTCATTGCTCCTATTTCGCAAGAGGCGCGTATCACCGAAGATGAGATAGATGCGAATATCGCTTTAATTAAGAAAGACCTTCTTATCCTTCAGTATAAGAATAAGATTATGGCCGATGATAAAGATCACGGCTTTTTCTATGTAAAAGAAGATTTAGTTCAAGAAGAATCGATCGCCTTACTTTTAAGTGAAGTGGAAGAAATCGCGAAAAAATCTCAGATTGTTCTTACCAATGTTAACCGCGGTGCTGTCGAAGAAAAAAAAGATTATGTCCAGTACAGCCTCCTTATTGAATGCGAAGGGAAGATGAATAATATCATAGATTTTATCTATAACATCGACAGCGCCCAGAAGCCGATACGGGTTTATTCCTACGAGATAACACCCCAAAAGAGGGAAGATTATACCGTCAGGTGTATGATTTCAGTTTATAAAATCATTGTTGCCCCGGTAAATAGAGCCGATAAAGAAAAAAGTTAAGGGCGGTTTAATCCGGCTGTAAAGAATATCCTTTCTATCGCGATGTCAGAAGACCATGGGCATGTACGTGTCTGTTTGCAGTACGGGCAGGCCTGTCTGACGCGTGTTTCTTTAAAATTTAGGTAAGAGGTATTTAGCAAAATGAAGCTAAAAATTACAAATTACAAATCACAAATTACAAACAAATAACAGCATCAAATAAACAATGACCAAAACGGTTTTTGCAATTTTAAAGATTTTGTTGCTGAAATCTTGAAGTTGTATACTGCCGGTTAGGTAGAGAATATCGTCAAAATGGTAGATGCAAAGCGCGTACACGTGAGACTATATTTTTTAACAATATTTCTTTTGTTGTCAGGACCTCTTTTCGCCGATAAAGCCGCTGTATATAGTTTGTTTAAAGAGACGGAAGTTTTACTTGATGAGAAAGATTACGGGCGGGCGGAGGAAAATTGTCGGAAGATACTCTCTATCGACCGGGAGTCGTATATCGCCTACAATTTCCTTGGCAGAATATATATGGATAAGGGGGAGGAAGAAAAAGCGATTGATTATTTTTCCAAATCGATCGACATTTATCCCTACCAGCCGTCCTTATTCCTTGCGATCGCTTCTTTAAAGAATAAGTTGGGTAATGCCAAGGAGGTATTTTTATCTTTTGAACAGGGGTTAAAATATAATCCCGAAGATTTCAGTTTAAACTATAATCTCGGATTGCTTTATCTTTTAGAAAAGCAAGATCCTCACAAGGCTTTAGCCTTGCTTAATAAGGCCGAGTCTTTAAGGCCGATATCGGATAAATTGGCCTATTTATTGGGCATCACCAATCTTTTGACCGGCAAGAACTTCCTCTCTTTAGAATACGTCAGTATACTAAGAGATTTAAATAAAGAATATCTTGCCATGCAGCTTGAGAATTTTATAAGAAAATACAGCGAAGGGTCTTCCATTGATATTTCCAATGTTATGCAGGTATATAGTAATCAGCCCGATAATCTGCCGTCGCAGAAAGAAGCGGTAAAACAGAACCTTTCCATAGATAATCCGGTAACAAAGGTTAGCGGTTCGGGAACATTGCAGATAAAACAGCAGTTTAAGAAATAAGCCAAAGTAATATTTACGGCCAGGCTATTTTATAGAGTATTATTCTTGCGTTTTGGCTGGGGTCTTCCTGCTCGGTAATCTTTTCAAAATGGTCCAGTCCGGCACCCTCGGCGTAATAAAGCCTAAATATTATAGAAGAAATGATTTCTCTGGGAGCTATGATAGAGCTATATATTTTCTGTGACTGGTTAAGTAAAAGGACGGATAGTTTTAACGAGCAGTTTTTAAGCCTTTTTTCGGTAAGCTTTCCGCTTTCTATGTAAAATAGGCTTTCTGGTATGCCGGAGAGGCTTTTTTCCGGCAGGTTTATCTTTGCCTCCCGGTCAGCGATATTTAAGATAACGCCGTTATCAAAATATATGTTATTTCCTTCCCGCTTTTTCTCATACGATTCTTGCCCGATATAGACAGGGCCGCCGGCTATCTGCCACATGGAAGATATGTTTTCCTGGCTGCCCCGCCAGAAGAAATTACCTTTTCTAAGGGATTTCTGGCGAATATTCTTTAAATCCAGAGATTTATTGAAATCCCAATTTTTTATAAAGTAAAGACCAAGTGTATTTTCAATTAAACCTTTATAAACCAGACAATAAGAAAGGGGGGGGATTTCCGGGTGGGTTAGTGTCAGTAGGTACTCATTCTTTTCTCCACTAAGGTAACGGCCGGCAATGTTTCTCGCTTCTTTTTTATCTAGGAGGATAATTTTACTTATGAGCGAAATCGCTTCGGCGAGTGGCAGGTTATTGGCGGTTAAGAATTCGTTTGTCCGGTTGGCATGGCTGTTTAGCATTTTTAATATCGCAAGAGCTTCTTTTTCGCTTTTGGCGAGGAAAAAACGCGCCATCCAATAGGCCTGGGGGGTATTAAGGGTCGCTCCGTCAAAGGTAACTCCTCGGTTGGCTACGGCCTTAATAAAATGGCCGGGCGGCCACCATGTGTTGATAATGCTTTCACGAGGTGTGTTTTTGTCGATAAAGGTTAAAGTGTTTTCCCAAACATTATTATAAATAAGAGGTTGTTGCGCGGCGCTTAAGTCGGCGTAGATAAATTGAGTGATTAAGAAAAGCAGGCTAAGGGCGGAAAGGACGCTATAGCCTATTTTTTTGTTAAAGCGCTTAGCGAGGAAAGCAGCAAGAAAATTACCGCTGTGAGTCAACCCTACGGCGAAGAGTATCGCTAAAGGTGCCACGAGGAAAATAATAAAGCGTTCAGCGCTTTTTGCCATAAGAAAGAAGAATATGAAAAAAACGCTTATCAATAAACCTTCCTTTTTTAAATCGCTTGATGATTTTTTCGTCCAAGAGGCAACCATGCCGATAACTGCCATGGTAAAGAAAATAAAGCCACCGCTAAGATGGATAATTTTTGTTAGTGAGGCTGTTTTAAGTTCTCCTACGGTTAAAAACACGTCCGGCCAAAGATTTGGCTCCAAGAAGAGGAATCCGGTAAAAATGGCGAAGATGTCTTTTAATGAATCAATAAAGCCGGTGGGTGTTAAGAGCAATGTTGATATCATCGGCGTCACCAAAAGGTATAAAAGGAATTTTTTGACGGTAGCACGCCTCTTTTCTTTGCGGAAAGATTGAAAGATAAATATTGATATGAATGAGATGATTACAAGCATAGGTAGAAAGAACCAGCCTTGCCAGAAAAGCGAGTACAAACAGGTTAATAAGGAAAGGAGAACCGTCTCGATGTATTTTTTGTCGCAGATTGCCGCGCAAAAGAGTAAATATATTGTTATTAAAGGGAAGATAATGTTGTAAGGGTCGCTGTCATACCAGCCGAATGAACTGCGCAGGATAAATATCGGCGATAGGGAGAAGAATACGGCGCTGATTGATATCGCCGCCGCCGGCAGGCGTAAATGCCGGTATATGCCTATTAAGATAATCAGCGATATTAGATAAAGTATTAACGGTGCGCTTGAAACAGTAAATCCTAATGGTGTCTGTTTATTGATCAGTAATAGGGCTTTGTGGAGAAAAAATCCCATAAAGGGGTGAATTTCTATTTTTCGCCAATGGCCAAGCGGCGCAAGCATAAGTGGATCAAAATATTTTCCTTCTTTGATTTTTAGGGAAAACAAGCCGTCAGCGGCTAATTTTTTCGTAAGGTAGTAATAATAATAGGAGTCGGCGCCGAGGAGGTAAAAATGCGGCGGCTGTTTAGCCATCTCTTGCGATAATATATATGTTGATTTTTCTATATTCTTTGATTCTTTGTTTATCGTGCTTTTAAAGACGCTGCCAATAAGTTTGTTTTTCTGCTCGTCGGATAGGTTTGGCAACTCCCGATTAATTTTGGCCGCGATTGATTTTTTTAAATTAATATGGACGATTAATCGGGAAAGAGCAAGGTTTCTTCTCTGAGGATTCTTGATTAAGGGGTACATACGCACGTAGAGGCCTAAAGAGAGGGGTAAAAAAAATATGATTATTAATTTTAAGATTTTTCTGCCGTTAAGCATGAAGCGAAGCATGGTTATTCTTCATCGTCGCTATTATTTATCTTTTGGTTTCTGTCCTCGCTGGAATTGATAAATCGTAAAACCGAGGACGTCGTCTATATCTTGAGGGATAAGGTAATCGGGTTTAATCCCTCCCATGCTTATCGGCGTGCCGTCAAAGAGATATGTGCTGCCGGTAATCATTGCCAGCATAGAACCGTCTTTTAACTTGAAGGTGCTTTTTAAGAAAGCCTGGCCGGCTGTCGGTTCTTTACCCATGAGGATAGCGCGTTTATATCTTTTAAACGCCGCCGCGAGGATTTCACATGCACTGCCGCTATTTTTGTTTATCAGTATTATCATCGTTCCTTTATAGTGTGTGCCGGATGAGGGGGTGGTAATGCCGAATTCGGGGGTATTTTTCTTTTCATAATAAACGAGTTTTGTATGTTCCGGCATAAACATCCCTGATAGTTGGCGTACGGCCAAAGGCGGGCCGCCGGGATTGTTTCTTAAATCAAGGATGAGGAGATTTATAGCTTCTTGATTAAAAGAGATGATGTAATCTTCTAGGTCATCGGCTGTTTTTTTATTGAACGATTTTATCTTTAAACAGTATATCCCGGGAAAATTAG
>JBDRDG010000231.1:0-2454 GCA_043821045.1 Candidatus Omnitrophota bacterium
CAGATACTGCGCTAAGACAGACATTTCATTATTGGCGCTGTCAATAATATCCCTGCGCTCCAACAGGGCACCGCTATCAAGAGTTTCTTGAAGATGTTTCTTCTGTTTATTTAACACGGCAAGCACCTGGCTATCATCGAGTTTGTCTTTACGCAGGTGTATGGCGAAATTCTTAATCTCCGCCCGGATAAAACTTAAAAACTGATATTTTCCTTTATTTTTTGCTCTCAGAGCATCAAGATAATCCTGATAAATTCTTTCCTCTAACATTATAAACTCCTCGGCTAAACCCTTGGCCTTATAGCAAAACCGACACACAGTTAAGTTAATTATATCACCTTGCTTTCTGTCTTACAACCACCCTCCCATCTAAATATATTTACTCCTTCTTCTTTTGCTGCCGCTTTTCTTCTATTATCTTCTCGGCAAATTCAAACGGCACTTCACCATATCTTTCAAAATGCATCGTGTAGGTTGCCCGGCCGCTGCTTAATGAACGCAGAACCGTGGCGTATCCAAACATCTCAGAAAGTGGAGCTTCGGCTGAAATAACCTGTTGATTTCCTTTGGGTTCAATACTCAGTATTTTGCCGCGACGGGCACAGACAGCCCCGACAACACTGCCGACACATTCCTCGGGAGTAATAATCTCCAAAGACATATTCGGCTCTAAAAGCAAAGGTAAACAGTTCATAAAAGCTCTCTTAAAACACTCTCCCGCGGCAAGCCTGAAGGCCAGTTCAGAAGAATCAACGTCGTGATAGGAACCGTCTATAAGATTAGCTCTAACATCAACCACAGGATAACCGGCATATACGCCTCTTTTCATAATATCAATAATACCTTTCTCTACGGCGGGAATATATTCTTTAGGGATAGCGCCGCCGGTAATACTATTTTTAAACTCAAACCCTTCTCCCGGTTTAGCGGGAGAAAGCTCAATAACAACATGGCCATATTGGCCGCGCCCGCCGGTCTGCTTTATATGTTTATACTCCTTAGTACAGGTATTCAAGATTGTCTCTTTATAAGCGACCTTAGGCCGGCCGACTTCAGCTTCAACATTAAATTCACGTTTTAGTCTATCAACAATAATCTCTAAATGCAATTCTCCCATACCGGAAAGGATAGTCTCCTCCGTTTCTTCATCAACAGTAACATTAAAGGTTGGATCTTCTTCGGCTAGCCGTATTAAAGCTTTGCTCAGTTTATCTTGGTCGACACGGCTTTGCGGCTTAATACTAATTGACATAACCGGCGCGGGAAACTCTATAGCTTCAAGAAGAACGGGATTATCCATATCACATAGGGTATCCCCGGTTACTGTATGATCCAAACCGATAGCGGCCGCGATGTCACCGGAGAATATACTGTCAACGTTTTCTCTTTGATTGGCGTGCATCTGGAGAATTCTTCCGACTCTTTCTTTCCGGTCTTTTGTCGCATTAAGCACATATGAACCGGCCTTTAAAATTCCCGAATAAACCCTGAGATAAATCAGTTTACCCATATGGGGATCGGCCTGAACTTTAAAAGCAAGGGCGGAAAATGGCTCTTGGTCACTGGATTTACGCTGGAGTATCTGATCGGGATAATCAGGAACACTCCCTTTAATCGGAGGCAAATCTAAAGGCGAAGGCAAATAGAGGGTAATCGCGTCAAGCAATCTCTGAACCCCTTTATTACGAAAAGCTGAACCACACAGCACCGGTACAATCTTATTGGAAATCGTCCCTTTACGGATAGCGCTAATTAACTCAAGAGGAGTAATCGTTTCTCCTGCCTCCAAGTACTTTTCCATAAGCGCATCTTCCAACTCAACAGCCTTCTCAACCATAATATGGTAGTAATCTTTAACTAACTCTCTAAATTCATCGGGAATATCTTCTGTGTGAAAATTTCTTCCCAGCGATTCATCGTCATAAATATATGCTTTCATCTCAATCAAATCGATTATTCCGTGAAACTTATCCTCAGCCCCGATAGGGATCTGTAAAGGAATAACGTTCGCCCCCAGATCTTCTTCAATATTTTTAATTACACTAAAAAAATCAGCGCCGATACGGTCCATTTTATTAATAAAGGCGATTTTGGGCACATTGTATTTTTCCGACTGGCGCCAAACTGTTTCCGATTGCGGTTCAACCCCTCCCACAGCGCAGAAAACAGCGACGGCACCGTCTAAAACTCGTAACGATCGTTCCACTTCAACGGTAAAATCTACATGGCCGGGCGTATCAATGATGTTAATCTTATGGTCATTCCAGTAGCAGGTTGTCGCCGCGGATGTAATTGTAATCCCGCGCTCCTGTTCCTGCTCCATCCAATCCATTTGGGCTTTGCCGTCATGGACCTCCCCCAGTTTATGAGAACGGCCGGTATAAAATAAAATCCTCTCGGTTAATGTGGTCTTGCCGGCGTCAATATGGGCCATAATCCCTATATTTCTTACCT
>JBDRDG010000232.1:0-2580 GCA_043821045.1 Candidatus Omnitrophota bacterium
ACCTATGCGGCTTGGTGGATACGCCAGGCCGTAACACGGGCTTTAATTGACCAAGGTAAAACCATCCGTATACCGGTTTACATGAGCGAGCTGATTTCAAAATATATAAAAACGCGAAACAAACTGCAGCAAAAACTGAAACGTGAACCGTCACGAAGAGAAATCTCCCAAAGACTCAAATCGTCTATTGCCAAGGTGGCTGACATCGAAATGTGGATTGAAAAAAAATCTTCTTTAGACGCGCCGGTGGGAGAGAGCGGCGAGTCGCAACTGGGCGATTTTATAAAAACCGACGGATATACCGATACGGAGAAAGAAATCGAGCATTTTTTTAACCACGAAAGGGTCGTTGAACTATTGAGCTTTGTTAATGACCGGGAGAAAAAAATTCTTGATTTACGTTTTGGCATCAGCGACGGTAAACCCCACACCTTAAATGAGGTCTCTAAGGAACTCGATATTTCCCGCGAGCGGGTCAGGCAGGTAGAGTCGGCGGCATTAAAAAAACTGCGCAGTTATGTTAAGAAACAGCAGGAAGATGATTTAATTATATAGTCTCACCTATATAAAAAATCAAAGATCAAAGGTCAAAATGCAAAATGACAGAGAAAAAAGTCAAAAAGAATTGAGATAAAGAAAAGATTTTATATCGCGTATAATAGCAAGGATTGGCATAATATAGAGAGTTAAAACTTTCGACAATACCGATATAAAGGATAAGGGGGGCGCATGGATTTAGCAACTGTTATACGAAATATCCCTGATTTTCCCAAAAAAGGCATCCTTTTTCGCGACATAACGACGTTGCTTAATAACAAAAAGGCCTTTAGTGAGGCTATAGATAAAATGGCCGCGGCCTTAAAAGGAAAAAGAATCGATTGTATCGTTGCCGCGGAAGCGCGCGGTTTTATCTTCGGGGGGGCTTTAGCTTATAAATTAAAATGCGGTTTCGTGCCGATTCGTAAGCCTGGCAAGCTCCCTTCTAAAACTTACCGTTATTCCTATTCTCTCGAATACGGCAAAGACTGTTTGGAGGTTCATCGTGACGCTTTTGGTGCCGGAGCGAATGTTCTAATTGTCGATGATTTGCTCGCCACAGGCGGGACGACGGTCGCTTTAATTAACTTAGTGAAGAAACTAAAAGGTAAAATCAGCGCGATTAGTTTTCTTATTGAATTGGCTGATCTTGGCGGCCGTAAGAAACTTGGCGAATACTCTGTATATTCCTTGATTAAATACTGAAACGTAAGATTTCCTCTGATTGCTTCCTCAAGAAAAAAATAAAATTGCAAAATACTTTCTAGCGCAGGCTTTTAGCCGGTAAAAAAAGGCAGGCGGATTAATTTTACGAAGATAAAATAAGCTAAATTGCCCCCATAGCTCAGACGGATAGAGCACAGGCCTCCTAAGCCTGGGGGGCCCGTTCAAATCGGGCTGGGGGCATTTATCTTTCTATGAATGATTTATCCCAGGTTAGGTTAAATAACCTTATTATTGATCACATCGTTAATTAATACTTATATTGACAAATAAGGTTTTTTCTGACAAAATTAACTCAAAGTGTAGCTTTTACCGGAACAGGCCGATAGTGATTTATCTTGGTTTTTCGTAAATCTTTCTGACGCGGCGGGGTAATAATATTAAGGAGGATTCAATGCGGATAGGTCTATTTGCGCTGTTAATTTTATTTGTCTTGCCTTTAAATTCATATCCCGTTTCGGAAACAACCATAAGAGTGGGCGGCGACGTTACCTCTCACTTTATCGCCCGTGACCTTTCACTTCAGGATACAGGCGGCGCTAATTCGCAGTACGAAGATTTTGTCGCTACACAGGTAAGATTGCGTTTCGATGCCATGGCCGGTGAAAATGTCTCGGGAACATTACGCTTTATCAACGAGCGGACTTTCGGCAGTCCATCGGATGACGCAACAAACACCGTCGATTTGGCTTATGTGGAGATGAAAAGTTGTTTTTCTTCCAATGCCAGCTTAATTATCGGCAGGCAGAATTTGCGTTATGGCAACGCGCTTATTATCGGGGACCCGGACACAAACCAGACGTCGTATTTATCAAGCACCAGCTTAGGAAACTTCGGCGATTTGTCGTTGTCAAAATCATTCGATGCTGTGCGTCTCGTCCTTGATTATACCCCTTACCTTATCGATTTTATAGTTTCGAAAGTTTATGAAGGAACGACAACGGTAAACGACGATATTACCCTTTTTGGCGTCAATATGGGGTATGCCTGGAATTCAGGTTACGGTATAACGGAGATGTATTTCTTCGGTTCGGATAACGCCCCTACAGTTACGGTAAAGGATACCAATTCAAAGACATACGTTCTGGGAGCAAGGACGCTGTTTCCTTTAAGTGAGAAGTTTATTTTAGGATTTGAAGGCGCTTATCAGTTTGGCGATTACCGGATCTCGGCTACAAGCCATACGCGTCTTGAAGCCTGCGCCCTTCAGATGATAACTCAGTATCGCTTTTTAGATAAAATGAGTTCGAAAATCGGCTTAGCTTACACTTATTTATCCGGCAATGATGATGGTACGAGTAATTATGAGGGTTGGGACCC
>JBDRDG010000233.1:0-2407 GCA_043821045.1 Candidatus Omnitrophota bacterium
CTGCGGATTTGGCGATGTATCTTCATCCTATGATATTAAAGATGCCCCGTTTTTGTACATTTTCAAGAAAGGATTTATCGCGAGTCCATCTGCCCAAAGCAAGTTAGATGAAACTAAAGCGGGTTATAACGCTTTGCTTAATAGTACAACCGCCGGTAATCCCTATGGAAAGCGCGGATCGTACCCGTTGAGAACTCTCAAAGCAAGCATTGCGAATTGTATGTCGGCAATTTTTAATTGGATATTGGGTATTGGTAATCAGCCGGTGTTAACTCCGTCAACTGCCTCCCCCGTTGCGGAGCTTTACGGGGTAAATCGTAAACCGGAAACTAATCGGTGGCCGGCGCGTCTGCCATTTTAGCGGATATAAGAGATGTTTCTTTATATATTATATATAAGGTAAGAGAGATATATAGTCCAGTCGATGACAGGGAAGTACGATTGTAGCCACAACCCATTATATTGCAATTAATTATAAAAATAATTAATTCCGGACAGAGGTTTTTGCGAAAAGCGGTTTTACGTCAGATAGATAATGTGTAACCCAAAATATAAGTATATAGTTATAATGGGTTTGATATAAAACTTGACAGAGAAATTAGGAAAGAGTATATTTAATAAAGTAAGAAACAGGATAGAGAGACAAACAAACAGTTTTACGATAAATTTATTTATTGGAATTCGAAAAGGAGATATAAATAATAAGGGGGAGGTTTTTCTGTTAATTAGGAGGTGAGTTGTATGAGAAGGATTCTTGCGGTAATACTTTTGGTGGGTTTGTTCGCGGGATTATCGTTAGTGATTTTTATGGGAACGTTAGGCCAGAAGGCGCATGCTCGGACTATATTTATAGTCGATGCTCAGAACGATATGTGTCCTGTTACCGGACAGGAGATACCAAAGAAACGTTTTAACACAGCTTATGAGGGAAAGAGATACTGGTTTCTTACCTACCAGGCAGTTGCCGAATTCAAAAAGGATCCCGAGAGGTATTTACGCCGGCTAGAACAATTGGAGAAGTCCGGCGCGAAGAGCAGTTACACGCCGGCGGAAAGGACGACTACTCCTTCTTACGGCACGCAGGAAAAAGAACCGGACTCAACGAAAAAACGGTGGTGGCAATAAACTGCCTTATGACGGAATGATGCGAGAGCGTACGATTAAATGATTATAAAGAAAAAGAGAACAGCCTTAATATTTTTCTTTGTTTGTTTTCTTTATGTAGGCATATCTTTTCCGCAGGAAAATGAGAAAAATGTCGGAGAGAAGTTAAAGACGCTCGAGGAGAATCTTTTAGAAGAACGAACCCGAATAGGGGCTTTAAAAGACCAGCTGTCTAAGATTCAGCAAGAACGAAAGAGAATTTTTTCCCAAATAAAAGAGCTAAAAGACAAAGAGCATACGGCGTCTGCTGAAGTAATACCTGCCTTTACCCTTCCCCTAAAAGAAGAAGGAAAAGTTTCTTTTCGCGATACTAGAAAGAAAAAAGAAGCAGAAAAACTCGAGACAGAGCTGGAAGAGGCCTATCTTTACAATAAAGATTTGATTCTGCGTCTGGGTAAGGTTGAAAAAGAGACCAAGAAACTCGCCGAGGAAGCCAATAAAAAAGAAAAGACAATCGCCGCACTCAAGAAAGAGCTGGAAGATTCCTATCAGGGTAATAAAGGGTTGATTGGCAAGCTGGAGAGAACGGAAGGGGATGTCGAGAGGTTTAAACAGGCATTAAATAAACAAGAGGCCGATGCCAGTGAGGTTAAGAAAGAGTTGGCTAAGTCATATAAAAGAAGCGAGGGCTTGGAATTACAGTTAAATAAAGCCGGCGATAAAATAAAACAGCTAAACGGCATGTCGCTTAAAACAGAAGAAACGATCGGCGTCCTGAAGAAGGAGCTGGATAATTTGTATAAGAATAATGAGGGGTTGGTTGAACGCCTTAAAAATGCCCAGAAAGATATCGAAAATTTTAACGCGGCATTAGACAAGAAAGAAGGCGAGATCCTCGAGATTAAAAAAGAGCGGGAAGAAGTGAATCAAAACAATCGCGGTTTAGTCTCTCAGTTGGGAAAAGCCGAGGCGGAAAACAATAAGCTAAGCAGCCTGGCCGAAGAGAAAGAAAAAATAATCACAGAGCTTAAGAGGGAATTGGAAGAGTCTTGTCAAAATAACAAAGGTTTAGTCTCGCAGCTCAGCAAGGCCGAGGCGGAAATCAGCCAGCTGACGCTTTCCTCGGATAAGACAGAAAAAACCATCGCCGGTCTTAAAAAGGAGCTTGATAACTTTTATCAGAACAACAAAGGATTAACCGTCCGGTTAGAAAGATCAGAAGCAGAAATCAATCAATTGATTACAGCAGCAGAGAAGAAGGGAGAAATAATTGATAAGTTTAAGAAGGAAATGCAGGAGGCCT
>JBDRDG010000234.1:0-2309 GCA_043821045.1 Candidatus Omnitrophota bacterium
GTATCTTTTAGAAGCGCTGGAACTTCACAAGGCGCGTTTAGTCAGCCGGAGGTGTTTATGCGGAAACGACGCGTATGAAATAGATACTGTGCGCGTTCCCCGGCGCTGGAATTACGCCCGGCCGCCGATAGGCATTGAAATATTAAATAACGACCTAGCCCCGGTAAGAGAGTTTGACCTTTTATATAACGCTAAAGGGTATTTAATCGCTGTCTTTCCCGTTTTCTCCGGCGGTGGAAAGCTCGTAAGCGGCTATTACTTTGATTTTACCTCTTATTATTTCGAGATTCCTTCTTTTGACGATCCCCAGGCTAAAGAGAAATGGGAAGATTTCGTTTACAGAAGGGTAAGCGATAATACCTTAATCCAGGTGTATTTAAATTCGCTTCCGGATCATGTCGTAATGGGAAAATACCAGCGTTTTAAGCAGAAAGATTACGTTTACGCCGAGTTAAAACAGCTTCGTGATATCCTTGGCGGTGAGTTTATCCTGCCTAGTTTTATGGAATTTGACGCTGAGGAAATAATGCTTGACCGGGAGCGTTTTCCCCAAACCGGGTGGCTCGACAGGCTTTTTTTCCATGAAGACGGCGGCGCCAGGGTAATCTTTCCCGTGTTTCCCACGTTATATTCGCCCGCTTTCCTCACACATTGGGAGTGCGACGTATCTTATATGATGGCGGTATATTATGGTGCTAAAGAACTCAAGGGTGCCGGCGATGAAAAAATCATGGTTGACTGTCTCGGATCGGGAATCGATGCGTGGATTGCCGCCGAAGCTTCCGGGAAGGAAGTTTATGGTGTAGGGATTAATCCTTTTGAGATAGCTAGCAGCAGGTTTGTCGCTAAACAGGGCCGTTTCAATCTCGTTGCCCGGCGGTCTAATAACATAATTTCTGTGTGGAACCGGCCGGTTTTCGGCAGTATGCGTTTTAAGCTGGTTTGCGCGAACGCGCCGTTTTATAACGCGGATAGGAATAGGACCGGGATGTTAAAAAGGGCTATTCATTTATTACTTTTGTCGTTAGGGAAAATAGAGCCCGAGAAACTCGCTAATTTATGGGATAGCGACGCAGGAGAGTTTATTAAACGCTTTGCTAAAGGGTTGGCGAAATCGCTTTATCCCGATGAGGGGGTAGCGATAATGTTAAACACGGGTTATCCCCAAGTCAGGCGGGCCTTAGTGTCTCGAGGGATAGATATTGTCAGGGCCGATAACACTGATCCCGACGGCGATAGTCCCGGGGTGTTGTATATACTTAGATTGAAGGGCATCTCTGGTTCATCTTCTCTGTCAACTAACCGGGAACTTCGGGCCGCATCCCAATTTTCCATGGATTATGTTATGCGGAATGTGTCATGTGTTATGAATAATTTCAGATCAAAGATTAAAGATGACGGTAGTTTTGTTCCCAGGGCAGTAGCTTCAAGTAGTTTAGCAGTGAAACATCTAATTATACACCCCCACCAAGAATGTGATGCGGTGTCCTGCGCAAAGCCGGGGATAGAGGAAATCATGCGAATGGTTGGTCTGGGCAAGAAGCGGAACCTTATTGTCCTCGCGAAGAATTATCAAGAAAGCGATTTGGTAAGAACAGTTTGGTATAAATCTTATTTGCGGTTTAATGAGCCGTCGGTCGGGTTGGGATTTCACAATGTCATTAAAGAGTTTGTTATAGATGCAGACGAACTGGTGTTGTCCGGCGGGGCTTATGGCGGTTGTCACTTGTCATTCTACCTGATTGTTTTATCGATTATGTTTTTTCATTCTAAAGAGATTGTTCTCCATTTTCCTTACAGAGGCATTTACCCTTACAGTAAAAATTTCCTAGAATCTTTCATAAAAAAGAACCTGTATACTCTGTCCTTACAGGCGGATTATGTTTTTTACAGAACATTTTTAGATGGTATGTATATAGATGGCACTCTCGATTCACCGCGAATTACCGTAAACTACTGGTCAAAAAACCATGATTTGTCCTTTTTTGCCGGCTCTTCGGCAATATCCCAGGAAAAATCAAAGATAAAAGAGGATATAATTCGGTTAAAGCGTGACTATGTACCCGTTATCGAAATTAAGAATGTTGTTAAACAGTATTTGATGGCTTCTCGCGGAGAAAATGTAAATAGACGAGAACGGTGCTTGACCGAGCTGGCGCTGTCCGTTAACAGTTTAGACGATGTCCGGAGGGTCATTGACGTTGTTTTAGCTGTATCACAAGATCTTTTAATGTCAGAGAGGACCGATGAGAGCGCGGTTATTGAAAGGATTAGAAAGATAATCGCTATGTTAGCTCAATCTAAGTCGG
>JBDRDG010000235.1:0-6467 GCA_043821045.1 Candidatus Omnitrophota bacterium
CCCACTGATGCCCGGCCGCATCAAACAAACCGTTGTTGACGTCTTTTTCCTGCAGTCTTATATCGAAGTTAACGCTTATTTCAAACAGCTTGTTAAAAAGTGAAGTGTAAAAAGCTTTTTGGGCGGCGGGCTCTTCCTGAGCGACCTCATCCTGCGCGGATTTTACGTATGAAGGCAATAATTTCTGTAACACCGCCATTCTTTGCGCAAAACGGTCAAACGGTAACGGCGGGTCTAAATCCACCGCTTCGCTTCCCTGATTTAGCGCGTCTTGGTAGCGTTTTTTAACCTCAACCTCCTGCTCTCGATAAAGAGCATCTATGTGCCGTTTAATTGCCTCATCAACATCGCTTTTAACCATCTCCGGCACGCTATCCAGAAACGGTTTATACGCCGCTTGCGCTTGATCGATAAACTCATCGCGCCTGGAAACGACTTCCTTGTCCCACAGGCCTTGGGCTTTGACTTGTTTTTCCCTGTCTTGCCCGGCCGCTTCTTCGTGCGTAACCGCGCCTTCGCTAAACGCCGCGCGCGGGTCTAAATACTTAACTTCACCTGTCTCGCTATTGTAGAAAACGAAATAGCCGCCGTTTACGTCGGTGCAAGAAAATCCTTGAGGAACCAGATCGGTGACCTTGCGCAACCCTCCTTCTGCATTCACAACCCAAAAACCGCCTTCATTCAAAAGCACAAATGTGTTCGTTTGGTTAATCAACGCTCCCCTCCAACTCCCCCCTGAACGCGTCGAGATTTCGTATTGACCTCTCTGGTCCGAATCTTTTGTACAGAGGAACTCTCCGCGATATAGTATTTCGGTCTGATTTGTCAATAAGCTCGCTGAATTAAGTCGATCTAAAAACACAAACCATCTAGCCTTGGACTCACGGTGCCCGATAACCCCTCTCCCGTGCAAGATCAGTTTTGGACCGGGTTGTGTGGGAAAATTTTTATCGTAATTCAAAACTGTTTCTATGTTTTTCGTCTCTATTTGTCCATCCCTGGCCATATCCCAAAGACTCTTTGCCTCAAGATCATACCTTTCCCAGTAACGCGGCAGGGTGAAGCCGGCTTCAGCAATCCTCTCTAAAGAAACACCTTGCTCCATGAATTTCATTTCTTTTCCGTCTTTCGTTAAAATCATAATGCCCGTACCTACAGGGCCTTCTACAATTAAATATACTAGCTTATCGTCGGAAGCAACTTTAATCTCTCCATATATACAATGGGGCTCCTCTTCCTCCTGCCCAATCAGAAAATGTCCCAACGCTTCTTTTTTCTTAGCCACGGCATAGGTTCCTGACGAATCAATTTCGATATGGTCGGTATCGATGATTCTTTTCTTTCCGGCAACTAAATCGAACAAATCATAGGTGCCGTTATTATTCTTAATAATCACTGCGTCAGCATTTTTATGAGCAAGGTACTCCTGATACTCGCCGGCGCGAGCTATTTCCTTAGTAATCAGGGTATCGGTCTCCTCATCGTGGTCACAGTAAGAAAGGTTTCCATCAATATCAAGGTGCACGGAAAAGCGGCCGGAACGGGAAACGTCTATTTTCTTAAAAATGAGGTCTCTTGCGTCATACTTTCCTTCATTTTTATTAACGTCTTGCCTTCTTACTGAACCGAGGCTCTTTTCAAAATTGAATAAACACTCGCGCTCTACCATTTCCCCCCTGTCACCTTTCACTGTTGATTTCACCACAATTAACCCGTTATGATATACAACAATTTCCTCATCTTTATAGAAAGTCACTAATTCTTTGCCGTCAGCGGTAACAACTTTCTTTCCCCCCCCTTCTTCATACCTAATAAACATATTCTTATTAAACCTCTGGAGGGCGTCCAAACCCGACAACGCTTTCTTCTCCCCACTGGTAGTGTTCATAAGATATAAATCACTCGGGTCCATCCCCTGAACAATAACAACTTTTTCCGGCGCATCGGGAGGGCGTTCATCGCTCAACAATGTTAGGCCGCCTGCGTCACGAACACCGGGAATATCCGGCTGGGCTGGATTAAAGTAAACCGTATCGCCGCTATTCGGATCGAGGAACACGAAGTATTTCCCGTCAAAAGAAACATTCGTGTACTTACGCGAATCGATGTACGTCAACTCTTTTGCCTTATCCCAACGCGGGTTCATACACTCGTAGTAAGTGCGTAAAGAGGCTTTTACGACCATATAGTTTGCCGGGACTCCATCCACCGCCCCCAACTGAAGCTGTGGCTGCCTTCCTCTTTCTCCCGTATTCCATTGCCGGTAGAGATTCCCTTGAGAATAGGTGTAAAACAGCATATTTCCTACTCCATAACAAATTTCCCCTTTAAACGCCATCTTCTCGCCGTTGTCCGGAATAATCATTTTAGGGTTTTTAGGGTCTCTCTTATCAATGACCAAGTTAAACTGCCGGTCGTAATAAGCCGTCGCCCGGTCGTTTCGCTGCAAAGGATCTAAATTACTGTACTCGTATCCTCCTAGAAAGGTCATATTTAAATTCTCTTCCACCTGATGGTACTTCACTTCTTTTTTTGAAAACATCTCCGTAACGCCATAATTGTCAAATATTTCTGTTGTTTCCCCCGACACCGCATCTATCCCATACTTCTTACCGCCGCTATAAATTATTATTTGGCGGTCCATTCGGCCGATAATATTGTTGTATCTGGTTTCTATCCAATCTATGGGTTCATTGCCCATCTTCGATATAACTTTCTTAGAAGCGTGATGGTACACTATCATCTCATCGTCTTCGGTAATCATAACCGTGTATGTTCCGGAAGAATCCGTGCGCGCGTGCTTAACTGGCTTTATACTTAAGGAGCCTTTATTTGCCATATCATAAACAAACACACCGCCGCTACTCTTATTATGTACAAAGATAATGTTAGAAAAAGGATTGGCCGCGTACTCATCGCCAGCCTCAACGGCAAACATCCCGGCAACCCTGCCGGCTATTCCTGTTTCACCCGTTTGGTCGGCAGGGTCAAGTTTTATAACGGTAAGCCAGGAAACACCTGACCGGTTTTCCCTGCCAAGAACAAGGCTAATATATTTACCGTCACTGGAAAACTGTAAGTCATAACGTTTTTGGTCTCCAACCCCATCTTCTTTTGGGAAACCTTGAAAATGATAAGTTGAAAATTCCCGGAATCGTCTATTGCTTAAATCATAAAATATGTTATCGACAACTCCGTCTTTGCCTCGAAAATACACAAAACGTTTATCGGGAGAAATCGCCATTTCCTTATGCGGTTCAAATACCTGTGTTTGCACAACTACCTTATCTTCAACAATATAAACAATTGCATCTTCCCCTAAATCTACGCCTGCGTGGTCCTTATTTCCTTTCGATTTGATTCTATAATACCCTCCGGGCAAGGGCTCCAATAAAGAAACATTTTTTAACCGCACCTTATTAGTAGCAACATCTAACACGATACCGTTAGGTAACAACACATACTTCTGGTTAGCGTCCTGCGGCACAACACCGGCGGCAATTTGCGGCACCTCCGCAATCGCCTCTTTTGGCGCTTGCGTAAGGAAGGAGTTAACCGCCGCTGAATCAATCTCGCCTTCGCTTCTCTCAACCTCTTTTCTTTCAACATCCTTTTTTGGCGGCACTCTTATATTTTCCTTAACCGAGGCGACTTCGTAGGAGGTTACGACTTCCTCCGCCGTAATAATGTTTATATGCTGAAGGAGCGATTTAAACTCTTTCTCTTCTTTGCTAGACAACCCCTGGCTTCGTTTCTCGGCAAGCTCACGAAACCGTTCTGTCCCCGCTAAGTTCGAAGGCAAAGCAACAAACCTATCCGTCTCAATAAGCGGCAAGCGTTCTTTTCTCGTCCGCTCATACCACTTATTATTAAACCGCGCGACTTCTCGCATGTCCTCTTCCTTAAAAGGAGCAAGGATTAAAGGTAGGCGTTTACTGCCTCCTAAGGTAACGTTGGGAACGATTACCGCGCCGTACTCTTTCATACTAAGCGCGCCGCGCCAGTCAAATAAAAACTCGTTTAAGAAAACAACTTCTCTGTCCTCGCCAAGGTCGACTTTAGTAAACTGTACGTTATGCGGCAGAAGAATGACCCCTGCCTCTTTAAGACGGCCAACAACGTCTTTTAACTGCGCCTGAGCGTTACTGCGTATGCTTTTTACAACGTGGGCGTAATCGTCGTTTCCCAGGATAAGCCCTTCTATTCCTAAAATTATAGTGTTAACGTACTTAACCTTATCTGTATCGGTTAACTTTGGATGATTGACTATTTCACTGACAGCGTGTTCAATCGCTAGCTGAAAATTCGATTTCTCCCCTTTCTTAAGGTTAGGGTTAATAATAACGTTATCGCGCGACTCCGGCACTTCTAACAAAGCGCCTAACTCAATCATTAATCCTCCTTCGGCCGTCGCTCCATCAACAATGTCTTCGCTAATATCTATCGCCCGGATAACTTCGCTGTTCCTTGCGAACGACACCCTGTGAGCCAGAGAAGTGTCTTGGACAACTTTAATCTTAGCAAACTCCTTTTTTACGCCCTCGCTACTTAACGCCGCCGGTTTCTTAGTGCCTTTTTTAGTAAACATGCGTGATACGACGGCGGCATCCATTCCTCTGCCATTATCAACTACTGTGATTGTATGGTCGGTAATTCTAACCTGCACGTGTTTACCGGCGCTGTCTTCGCGGCTATAGGGCTTTGCCTCCGGCGGGACAATAACTTCCTTTTCGTCAAAGCCGTTAACTTTCTCTGGCGCGCCATCGCCGGATTGCGTTGTAACCTCACCCGCGGTAACAAAGGGAAAACGTTTATGGATTTCATCAATTATTTCCTGCTGCGAATTCTGGCTTTTTCCTTTCAACTTCTTCTCTGTGCGAGGAATGGCTGCTTTTGTCGTTACTTTAATAACTGTGCCGTGAGTAATGTCCCGGCCGGCGGCTGCCTGAAAGACTTTATTCGTCACGCTTTTAATCTGGATATACTCCTGCCCTTTAACGTCGCGGATAAGGGTAAGCTGATACGGCAAACTTTCATTTGTTTTGGTAAACACGTCCACCCTATCCTCGCCGTTTGCTTCGAGCCAGGAAATTATCTGTTTAACGCCTTTGCCGAACTGGCCGATTTCAAGGCCTAAGGCGTCAAGGCTGTTGGATACGGCCTCATAGACACTTTGGGCGCGGGGGTTTTTATTCTGCCCCTCAATAAGCTCATCGCGGATCCTCGGGTCATTATAAGTACCTGCGTTTATAATATCGACAATTTCCCGCGTATAATTTCCTTGGGCGAGTTTAGCGAATATTTTATTATACGTATCTTGGCCCGACGCGCCTTCTTCGATTTTAAGTTTATTAAGTAACCTGCGCACAGTTTCTTGCGGTAAATCCCCTTCAACCAGCTTATTCTGGGCATAGACAAAATGTTCTAAAGAAACACCGGAAAAATCTTGCCGGCTATCGTTGTAGGCTACCGCGCGCCGGCTCTTTTTTACCTCTGCGGCGGTTTGCGGCGCAAACGGCTCCCATCCTTCACCCTTACCTTTCTTTTCACTCAGGCCCCCCCTTACTCTAAACGTACTAATTTTATCCGCCAGGTTTTTAAAAAATACCGCGGCCTGCCGCCGCCAGTTAGTATTTTCTTTTATTGACGGTGATGCTTTACGCCGGCTCTGGGGAAGATAGGAAACATCGAATGCCTGATCATCAACCGCTGTTATCCTTTCAAGGCCGGCTATAGACGTAGGAAAGGCTGGAACCATTTCATAGTATTCCTCTTGGCTATAAATATATTGTGAAACGAACTCTTTGCTAAGATCCAATCTGTTTTTGCTATCCAGCGTAACCTGTTTCAGCTGCGTGTCAATTACACCGTACTTGCCATCGAGTTCTATTTCTAAAATTACATGCGCGTCTGTCGCGTCGCCTATCTCTATTTCTTTAGCGCAATCGTGCGGGATATGTGTCGTCCTTTTGTTTATAAAAATTTTATTTTCGAAACTTTTGTGTTTGGCCAACTTTTCAGATATCCAATCGCTTGCATCGTTACATTGAGAAGGTTTGTCGGGATTGAATATTTTAACGGCTTCCCAAACAACAATATTGACCTCGGACGGGAAAACAAGCGACGAAGAGGCCGTCCCGGAATCTTGGCCCAGACTTTCTAACATAGCCGTTGCCATAGCTTTTACTTCTTCGTTAACATCCAGAACAAACTGGTATCGCGCCTTAAAGTCGTCCAAAAACTCTTCGACCAACCGCCTTTGCCCGCTTATACCAAAATCTCTTCTAAGCGTTTCTATTGTTGCCGGTACGGAAGCGGCCACACTGAGAAAGTCACTTTCTTTATCCTGCTCTTTCAGCCCAGCTAAGAGGACAACGAGAAACTTCTCGCCTTGCTTTCGCCTATCCTCCTGTAACCGTTGCTGATTTAGGCTGTAATCCGGCGTTGACATTAAACTGTTAAAAATC
>JBDRDG010000236.1:0-2043 GCA_043821045.1 Candidatus Omnitrophota bacterium
TAACGCGAAACACGCCAGGTGAAGTAACACCGCGGGATTGGGGAGTGGCGCGACAGGAGCTATATTTACGTTCTTCCATATCTCCTTTCGATATCTTAACACATAGCGTGAACTTAACCGATAATGCGAAGCGGATAAAAATATCGCCGGGACGAACAACGCCGATTCCATCTCATCAATGATCCCTGTGGTATTGCCTGGCTTAATTATAAACTTAAGCGCACCGTTATCTATGCCAAAGTTAACGTGCGTGGTGTAAAGGTAGGGTGAAAAAAGCACCCCTTCTGTTATAAGGCTCTTAGTTAACGCCGAAAGCGTTTTCCAACTGGCGAAAGGGCATGAAGTAATTTCGAATAAACCGTCGTACATACCGGCAAGCAACGTCGCGCGTAATCCCGCCTTTTGAAAAGACAATAGATTACCCAGAATAGGGATAAGATCGTTTGGCGACAACCGCGTCTCTTTATCGACAAAATAGCCGCCAGAAAAAGAGTTGTCAGCGCGGCAATTAAACCCTTCTGTCTCCTGGCCAACAGTACATTTAATCTCCGGATAAACAAGCATTACCCGCCTCATGAGATATTCTTCTTCTGAAACTCTAGGCAGAGTGATAGGAACCGCTTCTATTTCGGCCTCTATCGCGCTCTCCAGTAAGCCACCGATAATCCCTAACCGATGATAATCAATAGTCCGGCTATATTCTTCTCTCTTACTTAAGTGGTAATATAATAACTCAGCGAGAGAAAAAGATATTTTATCTTCCAATGCCTTCCGCAGCAAATAAGTTAAAAAAGGATCCGTCTTAAAACTCTGGAGACGCTCAATCGCCGCGGCCACGTTATCTTGGCTAACCAGCCCGTGGCTGTTCTTCCCTAAAGTATGGTAAAGGCCTCTGGCAAACCCGCGGGCGGAAATTGATGAAGCCGCGCCCACCGAACCATTCTTTAGCGGATAGCCTCTAAAAAATACCGTCGTGTGCCGTGTGTCCTTCTCTAGTCGTGGGTCGTGGGTCTTGGATCGTGGGTCGAAATTGCTAATACTCAATACTACACACTCACGACTCAAGACTAGATTATACGCTATGCGCTGTCCGTTATACTCTATTGAAGATGATCCGGTAAATACTCCTGATTCCTCAATGATATAGCCAACGGTTACGCCATACAGCCGGGCTAAATCTCTTAACTTATCGCGGTTTAAGCGGTACTCGCCGCTTTCTATGGCTAAAAGATTTCTGCCTTTTTTATCAATTAAGGCAGCGGCTTCGGAAAGGGTCAACTTACTTTTTTCCCTCAACCGTGCTAACACACTTCCAATCTTTACCGGGTCGAACGCGGACGCGAAATCACAATTTATTCCGTATTTCGCGGATAGTTCCTCAATTTTATTTCGCAGATTACGATCAGGAACACGCAAGCCGCTTTTATATCTATACACGGTTACCGGTAAAACACCTAACTCTTTCGTTAACTCATCTACTGTCATCTTGCCGGATAGTTTTTTCATTATCATCTTTGTATACATACGCATGAACTCACGATCACCCCGGCGTCCGATTGGCCCTCGTCGTCTATAGGGATAATCCTGGTTTTTACCACTGCGGTCAATCAATTGTCTCGCGACATCGGCCTGTCTTTCATCGATAAAGAAATCGCTAAACTGAACGGGATGAACGCCACGAAGGGTTTTTTCTTTTATCCTATTATTCACATACTCAACTAAACTATTAATGATCTCCGGGCTGGGAAGATGCAACCCTTTCTCAACATCACCAAGAAAATTGTTTGATATCCCTATGTTCTTGGCAAACCGGTTCTTAGACATATTGAGCTGGCCTCTTATCGCACTAAACAGCCTGCTTACGTGCTCTGTTAAATAAGCTCTATCATAGCCCATCAGAGGATATCTTATATGCCTACAGCCAACTTTCATAATCGGCTCTGGAAATATCTGATGTATTATCCCAGCAATATCATCTTTGCTCAGCATCTTCCGGCCAGACACTTGGACAGAAAAAAGAAAATCAATTATTGCCTTAACTTT
>JBDRDG010000237.1:0-2974 GCA_043821045.1 Candidatus Omnitrophota bacterium
CGCTTGGCAGGGATATAGTTTATATTAAAGAATTCCCCGGCAGGCTAAAGGTCCGGGGTAAATATTTTTACCACAAAGGGGTTTTCTGGCTTTATCATTTAATCGTCCTGGTTTTGTTTGGCTCGGTTTTCGTTTTTAAGAAACACGATGAGAGGTTAAGGAGTGATGAACGCTACGCCAGAAGGTTCAAAGCACCGGCGCGGGCGAAAAAGGGAATTCGCCAGGCGGAAGAGTTTCTTAAACAGAAGAAGGGCGGCCAGTTTTTTGAAGCGGTTCATAAAACTTTACGGGGGTATCTTGCCGATAAATTTCATCTTCCCGCCGGAGCGATAACACCTGATAGGGTAAGAGAGCTATTGGGAGATAAAAATATAGAGGAAGGGGTTTTGAATAAACTCATAAATATTTTTAACGCTTGCGATATGGTAAGGTACGCGCCGTTAGAATTTGATCAGGCAAAGAGAGAAGAGGTTTTTATCTCTTTGGGCGAGGCTATAGATTACTTGGAGAAAAAGAAGGTGTAGAAAACGATGGGGAGTTTTACTTCAAAGATGAGAATAGGACCGTTGGCTTTTCTTTTCTTAGCCGGCGCGGTTGTTTTTATGCCATGCACATATTCTCGGGCGGAAGATTTTTCTCAAGCGAGAACGAAATTCTACCGCGCCAATACCTATTATTCCACGGGAGAGTATGATCAGGCGGTTAGTCAATACGAAGAAATAATTAGCTCCGGCGTTGAAAGCGGCGGTCTTTACTATAATTTGGCCAACAGTTATTTTAAGAAGGAAAAATTGGGCATGGCGATTGTTAATTATGAGAAAGCAAAAAGGCTTATGCCGCGAGACAGTGATTTAAAAGCTAATTATGATTACGCGAAATCATTAATCAGGGGCGGTAACTTTAAAGTTAGAAAGGTGTGGTTTGCGGCTATGTTCGAAAAAATATTCTCTCTTTTTACTATTGACGCCTTAAACCTTTGGGCGTCATTATTTTTCACATCTATTTTACTGACTATTTTGTCAGGGATGTATTTCCCTCACGTAAGAAAATACAGAGTAATCTTGATGTCGATTTTCTCTGTCGCTTTTGTCCTATCGTCCCTTGCGGTAATTCACAAACTGTCATCGAGTGGTAAAGAAGCGATAGTGATTGTTGAGCATACCGACGCTAAATTCGAGCCGTTTGATACGGCGACCAGCCATTTTGCCCTCTATGAAGGGACAAAAGTTCACCTTCTTTCGGCGAAAGATTCTTGGTGTAAAATTGAACGTTCCGACAAAAAAATCGGATGGGTCAAAAAAACGGACATAGATATTATGTGACGAGACATTACCCAAGAGGTGTAAATTTATCCCGATGCCAGAAGCCCGCGGGCATGCCCGTGGATTAATGGTGGTTTTTGCCATCGGGATTACCCCGAGAGAATGTTCGGGACAGTCCGCCCCGCGTGCTAACGCGGGGAAGGAATCCCGTTAAAATTGTAGGTGTCATGTGGATATACGTGGGGCTCCATCTAACAAACTGGATTATTAAGAGATAGTAAAATTAAGATCAAAATCAAAGATCAAAATGCAAAATGACAAATGAAAAAAACTATCAGCTGTCAGCTTTCAGCTTCAAAAGAATAATGTAAAGCTGATAGCTGAAGACCGAAAGCGTAAAGCGATACTTGCATCTTGATTTTGAACTCATGGGAGTTTTTCTGCCGGAAATCTTTTGGCAAATTCCAATACTTATTTCGTTGAAAGGGGTGTTGGTTTGTTTTATAATAAGAGGGAGTAAATTCCCTCAAAGGGTAATATGGCCAAAGAAGGGAAAAGTAAAAGCATGTTGGTTTCAACCTTAATAATGGCTTTGCTTGCCTCTGTTCTTTTTTTTATAAGTTACTACAAAGGCCGGCATGTCGAGGGGCTAAAAGCTTCTTTTGTTATGATAAGGGAAATTTCCCCTCTTTTGATATTTGCCTTTATTGTGGCGGGAATGGTAAATGTCCTTATGCCTAAAGATCTTTTATCAAAGTGGATGGGGGAAGGATCGGGCATTAAGGGTATATTTATCGGCGCCTTGGCCGGCGCCTGTTCTTTAGGCGGACCTTATGTCAGCTTTCCTCTTGCGGCGGCACTGCTAAATTCCGGCGCGAGCATAGGGAGAATGGTCGCTTTTCTAACAGGATGGTCACTATGCTCGGTTAGCCGTTTGCCTGTTGAGTTGGCATCATGGGGTGGAAATTTACCGTTATCCGCTTGATAAGTGTTTTTATTTTTCTTCCCCTTGCCGGTTTGGTCGCGCAGGGAGTAAGCAGGGTGATGAAATAATTATTTTTGACAAAATATTTTTACAAAAAAGGAGGAAAAGGTGACAAGGAGTATAATTAAAGCGAAAGAAATAACAGTGGTGGTTAAAAACGAAGTTTGCGCTTTAGCGCGTATAATGTCGTTTTTAGTTAATCACAGTATAAACCTTGAATCAATAGCGGGATACTCAAATCATAGCGGCGATCAAGGGAGTCTTATATTTATCACTAATAATAATATGGCGGCAATAAACGAACTTTTAAGTAACGGTTATCGCGATATCGGCGAAAATGAAGTTATTGTCGTTGAACTTGAAAACAGACCCGGCGCTTTAAAAAATATTTCCGAACTCCTTGCCCAAAACGGAATAAATATTAATTATATTTACTGTACGACATGTAAAAGCGGCTGTCCGGCAAAAATAGTTCTTAATACCTCGGATAATGAAAAAGCCTTTAAGATTTTAAGTCTGTGATTTAAAGCCTACCCTTTAGCTTATATTAATATTAAAACGATAAATTCTCTATTATATTCCTAATGAAATTCGTGCGGCTATTACCCAAGCAGTTTGAAGAGCAGCCTGATCTTTCATTTTATTCCTTTCGGCGGAACGGTTTTTTCTATATCCAGATTGAGGGAATTAAGTTTCCTTTAAAAATGTAAAAAAAACTTGACAAAAT
>JBDRDG010000238.1:0-3861 GCA_043821045.1 Candidatus Omnitrophota bacterium
CGCCGGCTTCCACATGCCACATAACCTGTTCTTTTTTTCTGAACACGCCGGTCGACTCGATGACTACATCGACGGCCATCTCTTTCCATGGCAGGTTTTTAGGGTCTTTTTCCGAAAGAACAGCGATTTTTTTGCCGTCAACGATAATGCCGTCACTTTCAGCTTTAACTGATTTAGAGTATCTGCCATAAATAGAGTCGTATTTTAATAAATGGGCCAATGTCTTAGCGTCGGTCAAATCATTAACCGCCACGACTTCAATATCTTTTTTGTCAAAAGCTAATTTAAAAACATGCCTGCCAATCCTGCCAAAACCGTTGATTGCTATTTTTACTGCCATCTCTACCTCCTTTATCTACAGTACTGTCAAAAATTTTAAAGCCATCCGCGCCTATAAACTATACCTTTACTATTTTATCTGCGGATTGTATCAGCTTGCTTCCCTTAAATATTTTGCCGCGATTTCCGGCGGGGTTGAAACGACGTAAAACCCGCTACCCCACTCAAAACCGGCAACCCGGGATAATTTAGGCATGATCTCAATATGCCAGTGATAACCATAGTGACCGTCAGTGTTAACCGGCGAGGTATGAATGATATAATTATAAGGGTGTTCTCCCAAGACACTTTTTAACTTACCAATCGCTCTTTTCAATGTTTTCGCCAAGGCGGCGATTTGGCCATCGCTGATCGCGGTAAAATCTTCGGCATGATCTCTCGGCATAATCCACACCTCAAAAGAAAAGCGGCTTGAAAGAGGGCAAAAAACGATAAAATCCTCCTGTTCAAAAACCATACGTTTTCCCACTCTCGTTTCATAATCAATCATGTCGCAAAAAATGCAGCGGCCGCGGAATTCGTAATACTTATGGGCTCCCTTAACCTCCTCTTTCACGTTCTTCGGCACCATAGGAAGAGCAATCAACTGTGAATGGCCGTGTTCTAAGGAAGCGCCGGCTTCAGCCCCGACATTCTTAAAAATCAGGATATATTTAAACCGCCTGTCTTTACGTAAATCGAGACTCCTTGAACGATATTCCCCTAAAACCGCCTCTACTTGGCCGTCATCTAATTCGGAAAGGCCTTTATAATGCTCCGGGCTATCAACAATCACCTCATGCGCCCCGATTCCGTTAGACATATCGTATAAGCCTAAGCCTTTTTTATCTAAATCCCCCTCTATTTTTAAAGCGGGAAATTTATTGGGAACGACTCTTACCCTCCAATCGCCCGTATTCGGCGCCCTGCCTTGCCGGCCAATCGCTTCTATCTCCGGCGGCGTAAGATGTTCATTGCCGTGACAAAAGGGACAGCCGGAATTTCCTTTCCACTCAAAAGGTTTTACAGAAAATCCGCCGGGTAAAACCGGTTCGTCAGTATTTACAACTACCCATCGTTCGACAATAGGATCTTTTCTTAATTCCGGCATAATTTCACACTATCGAGATAAATCGTATCGTAAAAAATATGTTTTGTCTTTTAAAACTATTATTAGCGTATAGCGTATAGTTAAATTTTGTTGATTCTAATTATCCCCTATACGCTATATTTGGTCTTATTCTTTCATGCACCTTTTGACAATACCAGATAGATTAATCCACCAAGCTAGTACAATCACCCTTCCCTCAAAAACTGGGCGCTCTCTTCCGGTAAAGAAGGGCATATATAAAAACCCGTCCCCCACTCAAACCCGGCAACTTTCGTAAGGCGGGGAGTGATTTCAACATGCCAATGAAAATCATCCTCTATGGTTGCCCAATAATTCTGACGCGAACGTCTAAACGGCGCGCTGTGAATAACATAGTTGTACGGCGGGTCGCCGAGCGTATTTTTAATTTTGGAGAGAACTTTTTTTACAACTTGCGCTAAAACATAAAGATCCTCATGAGAAGTTTTATAAAAATCGGAAGAGTGTTTCTTCGGCAGTATCCAAACTTCAAAAGGAAAGCGCGGCGCGAAAGGAACCAAGGCGACAAATCCGTCTTCCTCAAGGACAACGCGTTCTTTCTGTTCCAGTTCATAACAAACCATGTCGCAAAAGATACAGCGCTCATGACAATCAAAATGGAACTTCGCCCCTTCCAGCTCTTCTTTTACTCTTTTTAAATTTACCGGCGTGGCGATGATTTGTGAGCGTGAATGTTTAACTCTGCTCTCCGAATCCTCCCAGCCGTAATTCTTAAATAACAGAACATACTTTATATACTCTTCTTTCTCTATTTCCTTTATCCGCTCACAATAAGTCACAAAGACATCTTTGATTTCATCGGGAGTTAAATCGGCCATATTGCTTACATGCTTAGGCGTCTCAATAATCACCTCGTGCCTGCCGATTCCGCTCATAAGGTCATAAGGCCCCTCGCCTTTCTTCCATGAATCAATCCCCGTAGAAAGAAATGGTTTACGGCGGGAAAGAACCTTTACTTTCCACTGACCGTTATGATCTTTCAAAGCGAATATTTCAGAAGGATTGTCCTCTTCTTTACCAGGGCAAAAATGACAGGTTTCTTCCGGCAAAGATACGCCATGACTTACTTTAAAATCTTTCGGCCGTTTCGCCCTCTCGGTAGAGATAATAACCCATCGGCCAATAATCGGATCTCTTCTTAATTGCGGCATAGTTCTAACTAATCAATCTTGCTTAGAGAGTATTTCTGAAATGAACACACATTATAACAATTTTTAACCAAATTTCAAGTAGTTTCAATCTGTATGTCTGTAATAAAGAGTATTAGGGACAGGCCAAAAAAACTTTATTTTAACATGCCGAAACGGCTTTATTAACTTCTGCGAGCTATCTTCAAGAAACGTCTTTTACCAATCTTTAAAACCATGCCTCCAGACGGCAGTTTGAAGCACGGCGCGGCAAGCGGCCGGCCGTCGCAAGAAATACCTTTTTGATCAAGAAGGCGCCGCCCCTCATTACGGCTAGCCACCATGCCGCTGGCGAAAAGCGCTTCAATTAAATCGACATCCCGGCTTTCGCAGTAATAAACCGGTATATCCTCAGGTGTTTGGCGTTGGGAAAAAATCTTTTCAAACGCCTCTTTCTCTTCTTTCGCTATCTTAGAAGAGTGATAAAACTTTACTATTTCCTCGGCCAAAAACGACTTCGCTTCCTTCGGGTGCATTTTTTTCGCCTTGTCAACATCGACATCGATAAGAAAAGCAAAATACTCCCACATAAGCTCATCGGAAATACTCATAATCTTCCCGAACATGCTTTTGGCATTCTCGGTTACAGCCACGTAATTTCCTAAAGATTTTGACATTTTATTCTTACCATCCAACCCGACAAGCAAGGGCATCGTCACAATAACCTGCGGCGTCTGGCCGTAACTTTCCTGCAGGTACCTGCCGACAATAAGATTAAACTTCTGGTCGGTGCCTCCGAATTCAATATCCGCTTCCATCATTACCGAATCATACCCCTGAATAATCGGATAAACCAATTCCTGCAGGGAAAGAGGTTTATGCTGATGCATTCTATTCTTGAAATCATCGCGCTCCAGCATTTGAGCCACTGTGTAACGGGAAAGCAGATTGAGGAAACAGGAAACCGGCATGTTTTTATACCACCGGCTGTTAAATATTATTTTCGTCTTCTTTTTATCCAATATTTTAAAAGCCTGGTCTGTATAGGTTTTGGCATTGTATTGTATTTCCTCCTTGGTAAGAACCGGTCTTAACTCGCTTCGCCCCGAAGGATCCCCTACGGAAGCGGTAAAATCGCCAATAATCAGGTAAACAGTATGGCCCAATTCCTGTATTTTTCTTAATTTTCTTAAGAGGACGCTGTGGCCGAGATGGATGTCACAAGCGGTGGGATCAAATCCTATCTTTAATTTTAAACTGCTTTTC
>JBDRDG010000239.1:0-3831 GCA_043821045.1 Candidatus Omnitrophota bacterium
GCGGAAAAAGCGTTGAAAGCGTATCTTTACGCGCAAGGTTCTGAAATTGTATGGGGCCATTCTGTAGCTGAGCTATGCGCCGATGCCGAAGCGTTTGATAAGTCGTTTGAGCAGCTTCGTAATAAAACAGGTTCATTAGATAGATACTATATTCCCACGCGTTACCCAAACGGCCTTCCCGGTGGTATTCCCGCCGACGCCTACCAAGAGGAGGATGCTGTAAAAGCGATCAGCATGGCTGAAGAGGTTATTGAGTTTATAAGAAACAAGAAGTTTCGGAAGGAATAAGGAACGTTTTTTAATCTTGCTTATTTTTTCATAGACTTCATGCGATTTCTCTTAATTCTATCTAATATTTGAGAAATGGCCAAGATTATCATCTTTAACGCGAGTTCTTCCATATATGGCGCAGAACGTGGTTTGATTAATCTGGTTAAAACCTTAAAAGGAAAATATGAAATCAGCGTGGTCTTGCCCGATAAGGGGCCGTTAGAGCAGCTTTTAAAAAGGTGGGGCGTTAATACAAAAATATTTCCTCTTGCCGTAGTGATGTTTTCTTTATCGCCGCTTTATTATATCCGTTTTCTCGGCCGCTCGGTCACCAACCTCGTTTATTTCACCCTTTATGTTAAACGGGAAAAGATTGATATAATTTGCAGCAACAGCCTTCTTTTGCTGTTCCCCGCTATTGTGGCGAAGTTAAACCGGCGGAAGAGTGTCTGGTATATAAGGGAATTTCTTTCCAATAAAATCGCCGATTTCATCTTAGGTTTTTTTGTAAAATGCTTTGCCGATAAGGTAATTTGTCAGTCCGAGGTGATAAGAAGAAAACTGAACCTGATAAATAAGGCGAAAGTGATTTATGAACCGTTTGATAAGGCGAATTATAAAATGTACGATTGCGAGGACATAAAGAAAGCTTGGAATCTGCCGCGCGATATAACGATTGTCTCTTGCGTGTCGCGCCTGCATCCGAGTAAAGGACAATACGAATTTATAAATCAAGTCAAGGATATTTTAGGAAAACGCCGCGATATATTCCTTTTTATCGCCGGTGATATAACGCCGCCCACAGCGAGGAATATTTTATACCGAAAGAAGATAGAAAGGCTGATTAAGAAGAATAAACTTAAAAACATTTTGCTTTTGGGCTGGCGCAGTGATGTTGATAAGATATATTCGATAAGCGATATATGTGTTTTCCCTTTTTTAAGGGAAGAGCCGTTCGGTATCGCTGTGGTTGAGGCCCTTTGTTTCGGTAAGCTGACCTTTTTCCCGCAGAACGGCGGGGCCAAAGAGATTCGCGATATATTTAAACGCGGCCGGCTGTTTGATATAAACAAGATTAGAGACGTTATCTGTAATTTTAAGGCCATGGCGACCACGGAATTAAGTTCTTTTCACGTGCCGCTAGCTTTATCTCCGGTAATCTATAACCAGGAAATTAGCTCCCTTTTTTCTGATTTAAAATGAACCAGGCAAAAAAGATACTGTTTATTATTACTTACCTTGAGCTGGGCGGGGCGCAAAAACAGCTTTTTTATCTGATTGAGAATTTAGATCGTGACAAATACTCGTTATACC
This sequence comes from Candidatus Omnitrophota bacterium, assembly GCA_043821045.1. Classification (GTDB taxonomy): domain Bacteria; phylum Omnitrophota; class Gorgyraeia; order Duberdicusellales; family 4484-171; genus JBDRDG01. Next base: position 1,585 of record JBDRDG010000239.1, read on the forward strand.
TCTGCGCCGGCGATTCCGGATATCTTAAAGACAAGTTTACCGCCATAGATTACCTTAAAGTTCATCTCATTCCGGAGTTAATACGAACGATTAACCCTTTATACGATATAACCGCTTTTTTTAAGCTTTATTCTTATATCAGGAAAAATAAATTTGACATAGTCCATACCCACTCTCCCAAAGCGTCAATCCTGGGGCGCTGGGCGGCTTATTTTGCCGGAGTAAAGAGTGTCGTCTATACTGTCCACGGCTGGCCGTTTCATAATTTTATGAATCCCTTAGCCTATCATCTATATTTGACTTTGGAGAAGTTGACGGCAAAGATTACCAAAAAGATTGTTGTCGTCTCAAAAAGAGATTTACGGGAAGCTTTGGATAAAAAAATAACCCGCGGTAAAAAGTTATCTTTGGTCCATTATGGGATAGATATAAATTATTTTAGCCGGATATACCTAGATAGAAAAAAGAGATCTTTTGATGAATGTTTAGTCGTCAGCGTATCGGCATTGAAGCGCCAGAAAGGGTTGAATTATCTTTTGAACATAGCCGGAGAGCTAAAAGATAAGTTGCCCCAAATAAGATTTGTTATCGTTGGTGACGGCCCTTTAAGGGGAAAAATAGAAAAAATGATCAGGAAATCGGGTCTTACCAAGAAAGTTGTTTTAAAAGGGTGGCTTGATGATTTATCTTCTCTTTACGCCAATGCGTCGCTGTTTGTCTTGACCTCTTTGTGGGAAGGTTTACCGGTTTCTCTTATCGAAGCGGTCGCGGCGGGAATCCCGGTTTTGGTCACTAATACGGGGGGAGTTTCTGATATTGTAAAAAATAATAAACAGGGTAGAATAGTAAAGTTAGATGATCTTTCGCGTCTTCCCCTTATTTGCGAAGATATGTTGGATAATATAGATAGTTGGACGAAAACAGTAGAAGGGGAGAGAGAACATATCGTGTTAGACTCTTGGTCAGAAGAACGTATGGTTAAAGAAACCGAACAAATTTATAAAGGGATGGTTTCTTAATGCAGATATACGCTATTGCCTTTATCTCGGCCTTGGTTATAGGGATTATTTTGTTCTATCTTGTAACGAAGGTATTTTTTAATCCGCCGGTTTTTAAAGACAAAAACAACATATCTAACTTAGGCGGGTTGGTTTTGTCTTTATCGTTTATAACCGTTTTTTTTCTGTTTTCTCTTTATCAAAAACTCTCCTTATCGGCTGATTTTATATATATCCTTATTTTCTCTTTTATCGTATGGCTGGTCGGTTTTATCGATGACTGGCGGGAATTATCTTTGCGCAACAAAGTGGTTATACAGACTATCATCGGGATACTTTTTTTAACTAAAGCCGAGTCGATACAGATTTACTTTTTGCCGTACTGGGCGAATTACCTCATTTCCTTTTTTTGGATAATAGGGATTACTAACGTATTTAACCTTTTGGATATCGGCGACGGCCTTTGCGGCGGCATATCGTTGATAGTTAGCTTATCTTTCTTTACGGTTTCATTTATGAACTCTGATTGGCTTCTCGCGGCAGTTTTTGCCAGTTTATCAGGGGCGCTTTTTGCTTTTTTATTTTTTAACTTCTCGCCGGCAAAAATCCTAATGGGAAATTCCGGCAGCCATTTTTTAGGGTTTTTATTCGCGGCCGCAAGCATGTATGGAAAATACGCCACGCACGAAACTCCTTTGGCTCTTTTTGTCCCCTTTTTGATTTTAGCTTTTCCGATAATCGATACGGCTTATCTTGTCATCATCCGTGTTAAAAAGAATATCCTGCCGCTTAAGAAGAGTAACGACCACATATTTTTCCATTTTCTGGCTTCCGGCAAAAGTGAGCGGATAGTTTTGTTTAAGATTTACTTTGCCTGTTTACTCTGGTGCCTGGGAAGTATTTTGCTTAATCTCGGAATGAATCTTACCGCTTTAGCCGTTGTCGTTTTAGCGATGTTATTTTCCCTGCGCCTTGTCGTTTACGCCGCCCGTTCCGCCTAAAGATTAGGCTTTTTCGTAAGCAGACATTGATAAGCCAAGGACTATCCACCAGAGAAATGCCGCCTGGGGGATAAAGAAACCGTAGTCTATAATATTATGGAGGAGAAAGGCTATGCCGGATAAAAAGAGCCCTAATCTATAATCGTTTTTATCACCTAAATTAATCAGGTTGTTTTTTATAAACCAAAAAATGATTATTAACCAGGAGAGTATCCCTAAAAGGCCCGTCTCTGCCCATATTTGCAGGT
>JBDRDG010000240.1:0-3682 GCA_043821045.1 Candidatus Omnitrophota bacterium
TGTTTTGAAGCCGTTGTTTTTACCGTTGCCGGAGAGTTTTATCTGTCTCATCTTATTATCTATACAGCGAAAGGCGTCCGGCGTTATCTCTTGACAATAGAAAAACGCGCTTGGCCGTAAACCAGCGGTAAAGCCGGTAAAGGCCTCCCACAAAAGCACTATATCCTGACCGCTATTTCCTTCTTCTAAGCATACTTTAAAGAAATCCGCCACCAATATTGCGACCGTATCGGGAGTAAACATCATCCAATCATCTTCACCTATGCCGTTTATCGTTACCGGACGCTCCCATTGGCCGGCATCATCCGACCAGCGGCGCGCATCCCGCTTTATGCTATTACCGCCATTTGTGCGCTGTTTAGTTACGATTAACACTGCGCCATCTTTAGTGATGAGAACAGACCCTTGAGTTACTTGGCGGCTATCGCTGACGCGGTTTGCCTTATCGCCATTGTTTATTAAATAAGGAACGATTTCTTTATCAACCGGATTGGCTGGCCTCTTATCCGTTCTTTTCGGCATCCTCGGCCTTAGGCCGGCTATTATTGACAACATGTTAGAAAGTCTTCCTGACTTTACAAACCTGCGGGCTAAAATCACTAAAGCCACTATCGCAAGGATTACTCCGGCGGCAATCAAGATATCACCTAAAGTGTTTAACATCTCGGCCCGTTTCTTTTCAAGTATAGAACGCTGTTTATCAGCCGCGCCACGCAATTTCTCCTTTAAAGATCGTTTCTCTGCCGCTTCTAATAAAGGACTCTTATCTATACTGCCGCTGATCTCTCTATATTTATCACCGAGTTTAGCCAAACTTCCTACAGCGTCCAAGGCCTTTATCCGGGCGTTTATGCTACGCTTGAAATTATCCCTTTTCTCTATCCGGTCTTTGACTGCATTTAATCTATTTTCTATCGGCTCAAGGATTTTTCTATACTGAGCTGTATCAACGCCTTTTTTCTCTAAATTTTCAAGTTTTTTATTAACCTCCCGCGCGTAGGCAAGAATACCGGAAATATCATCCTTAGAACCAACCGGCTGATTACTTGCCACAACGAAATCCTCTACAATCGGGCCCATCTCCTTTTTAGCCGCTTCAGCCGCTTGTCTTGCGGCCTCAATCGCCTCCGGCGTCGGCCTATCTTCGCCAGCGGCACCTTTACCATCGGCGCCGGGCTGGGCATCCGGCTGCTGCGCGGCACTTTTATCTTCAGTCGCGCCATAGCCTGTAAAGCCATCTCGGATGACACCGGCAAAATAAACTGGCGTGTCTAACCCTACCGCTTGATTATCTGCCATTTTTCGCCTCTCCCCTTGCGACGCGGCGTCTTCCCTTCCATTTCTTCTCTCTTCCGCCGTTCCGGCAGGCTGTGCTACTGTCGATATATCTTGTCCAGCCAGCAAACGCTTATCCACACCGGCAGCCTCTTCGGTATCAGTCACGACAGGTTCGGCCGGCTTATCCAAAGCCTGCCCATCATCGTCAACTGTCGTTATAGCAGCGGGCCGAACGTCACTTTTCGCGGGAGGAACACTTCCCATCAATGTAATACCCTTTTTTCCAGCAACCGCCCCTTTACCAACATCTGGTTTTCCTTTTTCCTCAGGCCCTCTATGGCTGGTTTGCCGGCCACTTGTCTCATCTCCTGCCGCCGCATCGCCTGCTGCCGTAAAATCAGATACGCCCCGGGTCAACGGCGCCTGCTTTCCTTCCGCGCTAAGCGGCGGCTTCAATCCTATCTTTGGATAATTAATATCGTCAAGGGGAACTTTAAACTTATCTCCCTCCTTAATAATTACTATTTGTTCCTTTGCCGGATACTTCTCACCTATTTTATGTTCCCTGCCCCTTAATATTTTCTGGTTATCCGGATCATTAAATAAAACCTTCCACCCTTGACCACCTAGCTTTGTTCCTGTCTCGCGAGAAATATCCCAGAAAGTATCTCCCTTCTCGACTTCACACATGACCTGATTGTTCTCTATATAAAACCTTGCCGCGCGCGCCGCCGGGACAATCACTAGCGACATAAAGAGAAAGCCGGCCATAATCAAAGCGGTAAGTTTCCTTCTCTGCGCCGGTAAGGGGCTGGAAGCAGGAAAGGGATAACCGTCATATTTATCTTGAATCCTTCGAATAGATTTTCTCGCGGCTTCTCTTGCTAAGTTATGTTCGTTTGGGGTCCACATTACTATTGATAACGCATCAAGAACGCCATGCGTACGAGAAGCGTTATCGACCGGCACACCACCAAGCTTTTTGGCCGCGGAGATACGCACAGGTGAATAAGGATCATCAAGGAAAATTAAGATATCCCGCACTTCTTGATCGCTATATGTTTGTATACCTTCGATATAGTTAACACGATCCGATGGTTTTTCACCAATCCGACATCGCAAGCTTACCCGCCTTATAAACATACTTATAGAATCTGTTAAATGAATCCATTTAGAAATTAGTCTTTTATACAACGGTTGCGATTGATTTAATTCAGACAATAAATTACGGAACACTTGAGCGACATAGCTATATTTGGATTTTTCTGGCCCGATTGGACTTGAGATATTTTTAGTCGTGTGTCTTGAATCGCGGGTCGTGAGTGATGAGCTTGCGTTATTACTAGCGGCGCCGTCAGAAAATAAGAAATCAATTTTCTCGGTACGAACATTAATCTCAATACTATAAAGGTTTTTTGGACTACCGATAATGGTTCTGACCAAACTCATGTCATATAGGTAAACAACTGCCAGTTCTTTCCCTTTTACTTCAACCCGATTGTAATATAAAGCGTCAACAGAAATCTTAAGCTTATTGGCCACATGTTCTAATTGATCGTTTAGAATAACAAAGGCGCGGTAAAGCCGGTACTGGTCTTCCACGACTTTTCGCGAGTATCCTAAAACTCTTACCGCTTGATAAGTTTTTAATCTGGCGTTACGTTCCGTTTCAATCGGAAGTATCCCGGGATCACGTTCATAATCGGCAATATGGACTTCGCCTTCATGAGCAATGACGGTAGCGAGAGAAACCTCAGCCGGCATACTAAACTTTTCTTTATCTTTAGCTCTCACACAAGAACCTTTCATTGAAATAATTGCCGCGCCAAAATAGGGATGAGAAATCGCTATCGCGCCATAGGAACCACCGAATCCAAAAAGGACCGGATAGCGTTTCCCTTTGGCTAAAAGTCCTTTTTCTTCCAGAAGACGGTGCGCGTCTTCTACCAGCTTTATTTTATCCGGCTGAGAAGAATATCTTATCATTTCTTCCGCCGCTTCGGGGGTCATCTCCAACTGCATCTGTAATAATTTACTCAATCTCTCCCTCTCAACCGAAGGTAAATTTAGTTCTTTGATGGTTTTTTCTATATTCGCAAGACGTTTGTCCATAAACGGTTTATCTTCCCAATGTTCTTTCTCTGACGTGGTCACTAATAAAACCGCTTGCTGGTCAGAGATAACCGGCCCCCTAGCGCATCCGGCGATAAGCAGAGCCGACAGCATTATAACTGCGGTGATTTTATTATTAAGCGGCGACGACACGGGATGTTCTGTTTCTTTTTCTCCCCATTCATTTTCGGTAAACTTATTCCAAATATCCGTGATTTCACTAATATCCACTTCCTTCCAGTCGCCGGCAAGGACAAATTTTCTCGTTAACGCTGCTAGCGGTGAGCCGGCC
>JBDRDG010000241.1:0-2011 GCA_043821045.1 Candidatus Omnitrophota bacterium
CGCGACATCTCCTGCGCCCTTACCAGCACGGCTTGAATCTGAGGGTCATCAATGGCCGGAAAGTAAGAACGCGCGCTTAGGGAAATATCAAAACCGGCCTTTTTGAACAATTCCAACGTCTTTTCCTGAAGGCTCCCTTTAGGAATGCCAAGTTTTATTTTATTCATGCGCCTTTGATTAACTGCTGCCCATATGAAAAATCGTCAAACGGAATATATTTTACATAGCTTAATGCAAGGAAGAAAATTATACATTCTCATTGGTCGTTTGTAAAGAAAAATATCGCCGTCAGGAAAAGTTCACTTCAAAATGACTGCCGCTGATATACCCTTCTCTTCTAGGGCCTTTTCTTAGTCAACTCTCTAATACGCCTTGAAAAATACCCGCCGGTGTATCCGTCTAAAGCAGCGGTTAATTCCCGCAGACGAAGCTCTTTTTTAAAACGCTCCTTTTCATCACCACCGGATTTACCGCTAAGCTCCTGTTTAATCCGCAGGCGTTCATGATATATAGTATTTATATCGTCAAGGATATTTATCCTCAGCTGGGTGATAAGGCGGCCGCGCGTATCGACATCGTCCTCGTACGAATTCCAGATTAAATCAGCGACGTCCCAGGAAAAACCTATGCCCCAATCGTTGGGGCCGGTATAGTATTTATCCGAACCGCTGTCGTAAGTAAGAGTCTTGTCGTAATCAAGGCTTAGCGTGGGGAATAAAGCCCGGTATTTAAGCGAATTACGCCACTTTCTAATTCTTTCCGGATGAACTTGATTATAACGTAAAGCCGCCTCTTGCACCTCGGTTATAGAAGGCTCACCATCCAGCAGTCCTTTTAGGTCAACCAGACCGCGATCAAACGGCGCATCTTTGCCGATGAATAAGCCTCTTTTGGTAGCGGCATAAAGAGCTCCGTTAATATCGAAATCTAAAGATAAAACCTCCCGGCTGGAAAGGCCCTCAAATAAAGTACTGACATCTTTGTTAATCAAATCAACTGCTAAAACTCCCCTGTCAGTAGCTAAATAAACTAACCCTTTTTTAAATTCACTTTGGATTATATCTAGGATGCAGGCATTATCACTGCCGCCCAGAGGAAAGGCTTGCCAAGTATTGCCTTTATCAGAAGATAGGTATAAACCGTTCCAACTCCCTAAATATACACAATTTTTGTCAAATATGTCTCCTTTGATAATAGGCGAGAAAAGAAATCCTTCTTCCTCGCTGTCTGATTCAATCTTATTAATGACGAACTTACGCGAGAAACTCTTTTTATCTGATGAAACATACACCCCATCCTCAGAAGCGACATAGATGTTATTGCCGGAACAATAGATAGAGGAAACCGACAAATCTTGCGGCAGTCGCTTAATTTTCTTCCAATGATGAGAATCCTCTCCACAATAGTATATACCTTGGGAAGTTCCCAAAAATATTTCACCATCACATTTTTCTATGCACCTAGCCTCTATTTCCGGCGGCAAAGAGAAGATTTTCAACGTCCTTTGATCGCTTATTTTATAAACCGCTTCAATCGTGGCTACATATATAGTGTCGCGCGAATCGTCAACATAAACATCTCTTACCCTGCTGTCTTTAGCGACAAACAGACTCTGCCACTGGCTGGCTTCATCTGTGCCTTTAAAAACCATGTTGCCCGATACGGCGTAAACAATATTCGCGCCAAACTTGTTAGTATAAACCATCTCTATAGACGCCTGCTTAATCCCCTCTACTTTCGTAAAGAGAGCGGCGCCGGCGTCAAAAGAGAAAACCAAGAATATACACAAAAATACGCGCATCACACACCTCCTTTTTGATTAAAAGGTTCTGTCAAGATTATATAAGTCTAAATCACCAATAATTAAGATACAAGATACAAACAAATCTCAATATCCAATAACCAATTGCCAAACATTATCAGATTTCTTAATCATTTTGTTTGGTTATTTCCTGCCTGCCGGCAAGGCAGGGAATTTGGTTATTGGGTATTGCTTGGTTATTCTATCTTG
>JBDRDG010000242.1:0-11036 GCA_043821045.1 Candidatus Omnitrophota bacterium
GGCAGAAGAAAGATAAATATTACTATAAACCTATTTTTTGTCAAGACAAATTTTCGAATATTTCGCTTTTTTCGCTTCAGCAAAAACTATCCGGCGAAGAGTATTTTCTAAGTCTATCCCGTTAGCGGCGGAAAAGCGGACTAAATCGATAATAATTTTGCTGATTTTATCGCCGGAGATTTCTTGCGGCGATAAAGCCGACAACTCTTTTTTTATCCCGCCTATTACGCGCCTATAATCAATTTTTCGGCCGAAGGCTAAATACTCTTTGAATAAAATAGACGCCAACAATAAAGAAGGCGCGGTTTTCGGCAAACGGTCATACAGCGTCCTTCTTCTTTTTGTTTTAGCTTTAGCACGCGCCCAGTGACTCACAATCTGCCGCCTATTCTTAGCCGGAGATGAAGTGAAAACATGAGGATGGCGCAGGAGTAATTTATCGTTAATTCCTGCCAAAGCATCGCTAATATTAAATACTTTCTTTTCCTCATATATTTGGGCGATAAAAACTATGATAAGAACTACATCGCCGATTTCCTCTTTTATTCGCCGCGGTTTTTTTAGAGAAATAGCGTCAATTAATTCATATACCTCTTCTAAAAGATAGCCGGTCATGTCAGAAACCTTCTGCGCCCTGTCCCACTGACAGCCTTTTTTCGAACGCAGAATGCGGACAATTTCTTGTAATTCTTTGAACCGATCCATTCTTATGTTGTATTCGGCATTAATTTTCTTTTTTGTAAGAAAGATGATTTTTCAATCGTAAAATTTCGGATAGCCAAAAAATAAAAGATCTTGGTCAATTCGTTTCAATCTCAGATGATCAATAACTGTCGCCTCAGCCAGTTTCTCTATCCCCAAGCCACCCAAAGCCGATAGAGATTCTTGGCCGCCGATTATTTTAGGAGCAACGAATATATACAACTTATCAACCGCTTTTGCATCGAAAAAATTACCAGCCGTAACCGCTCCTCCTTCAACCAAAACCGACATTATATCTTCCTTATAAAGAACTCTTAGAATATCGTTTATCGCCATATGCCGGCTGGTTTTCTTCAGAAAAAAAAGGTTCACACCTTCTTGGCCCAACTTTTTAGCCTTCCTGCTTTTGCCGGAAACAGAGGTAAAAATTACAACTCTATTTCTTGACCGTTTTATTAACTGACAATTTAAGGGTATTCTTAGTCTCGGATCAATAACTACCTTGCGAGGACTCTTCTTAAAACCATCCAGCAAAGGGTCGTCTTCTAATACCGTATTAATACCAATAAGAACAGCATCGTAGTTATCCCTTATTTTTCTAACATAATATCTGGATGTTTTAGAGGTTATCCATTTTGACTCGCCTTTTTTCGTGGCAATTTTACCATCGAGGCTCTGGGCCAATTTTACGGCAATAAAAGGGAGATTATGCCGCATATTCTTAAAAAATATTTCGTTCAATCTCTCGGCTTCCCCTTGCAAGATTCCCAGCCTTACTTTTATTCCCGCTCTTTTCAACTTTCTCACTGAACGGCCATTCACCTTGGGATTAGGGTCTAAAGTGGAGATAACAACCTCTTTTATGCCGCTTGATATTATTCGGTCAACACAAGGCGGGGTTCGTCCCCAATGACAGCATGGCTCAAGGTTAACATAAAGAACTCCTCCCTTCAAACCAGCCCTGGCGTTATCAATCGCTTCAATCTCGGCATGTTTAAATCCCGGGCCGCGATGATAACCATAACTAATCACCCGATCGGCTTTGGCAATAACCGCTCCCACTAAGGGGTTGGGAGAAACTAATCCTTCAGCCTTCCTTGCCAATCGGAATATTTTCCGCATGAATATAAGATCGTGGCGCATTTTTAATATCTTCTACCCATTGGTAAGGAACATCTACACAGCCGATGGAAGTAAACTCCTTATAGCTTCCGTGACAATCGGACCCGCCGCTTTTTAAGATGCCATATTTATCAGCTAACTTCGAAAAGAAAGCGATGATTTCCTGAGAATAATTAGGATAAATAACCTCTAGGCCATCAATACCGTAATTAACAAATTCTTTGATCCATTGACGATCGCTAAGATAGTGGGGGTGAGCTAAAAAAGCCAGGCCGCCTGCCTGTTTTATCATTCGTATGGCTTCTTTAGTCGAATAGCGGAACTTACTTACATAAGCGGGTTTCCCATAGGACAAATATTTCCTAAAGGCTTCGCGCACCGAGGAAACATATTTCTTTTTAATCATATATTGAGCCAGATGAAGGCGCGTAGGGATGAGACCTTTTATATCTCTGAATAATTCATCCTTATCGACGCCAAAGCCAAGGCCATTTAATTTGCCAGACATTTCAACAAGGCGCTCAATCCGGATATCAGTTATATTACTTAAGGCATTTTGCAAGGCCGCTGATCTATAATCAAGCATATACCCCAAAACGTGGATTTCAAAATCTTGCTGTTGGGCGCTTAATTCAATGCCATCAATAAGTTCAATCTCATATTCAATAGACAAGTTTTTTGCCTCCTCTAGCGCTACGGTTGTATCATGGTCAGTAATTGATATACAGGTTAAAGCCTGCTCGCGGGCCTTCTGAAAGATTTCGTTTACAGTTAAATTACTGTCGGAATAAAACGAGTGGATATGGAGATCGGCTGATTTTGACATCATCTAGGCGACTTTCTTTTTACTCCCCACCTTGTAAATTTTATCCAATATGCCGTTAACAAAGCGCGGCGAATCGATATCGCCGAATTTCTTCGCGAGTTCAACCGCTTCATTAATTGAAACTTTTGGCGGTATATCGTCAAGGAAAATCAATTCAAACGACGCTATCCGCAAAATATTTTTATCTATAACTGCCATGCGGTCCAATCCCCAGTTTTGCACATATCTCTCGATGGTCGCGTTTAAACAAGACATGTTGTCGATTACGCCAGCGACAAGATCTGAACAGAAATCCTTCATATCCCTCTTTCGTGGATATTTAATAAAATAATTGTCGAGCAATTTTTTATAGTCCTGTTTAGAAATCTCAATTTCATAAAGAAGACAGAGAGCTATCTCACGTGCTTTTGATCTAATCCTCATAGAATAAATTATCGTTTAAGACTAATTGATTTTATCCGAGGCGCCACGACAAACAGACGCGGTTCTCTGCCCAATGGATAAATCAACAACTATCAAGGGATATCTTTATTTTCTAATTTCTTCTTTATCCCGACGCGATACACCTAAGGTTTCTTGTCACGGATGGAAACGCGGTCGGGATAGCGAATGCAGGAAACCGTGGGCTTTCCCGCTTTCCTATATTTATTTATATAATGCTGTTGCGCGATCCCGGTATTTCGGGATAGCCCGCGGAGCTTCATAATTGTGAGTAAATATCGGCCATTTCAATTGCCGCCAAGGCTGCCTCTCTGCCTTTATTCCCGGCTTTGAGGCCGCCCCGTTCCATTGCCTGCTCGCTGGTATCGGCGGTAATAACACCAAATACTACCGGGAGTTTACCGGTTAAACCGATATGAGCGACACCTTTTGCTGTTTCCGAGGCGATATAATCAAAATGAGGCGTCTCACCGCGGATAATTGTCCCTAGGGCGATTAAAGCATCGTATTTTTTCTGACCGGCTAAAAGCGACAATATTTGAGGCATTTCAAAAGACCCGGGAGCCCAGACTACGGTAATATTTTCTTTCGCAACTCCCTGTTTAAATAAAGTATCGACACATCCGGCAATCAATTGGCTGCTTATAAACTCATTGAAACGTGAAACAACAATACCGATTTTCTTTCCTTTACCTAAATAACTCCCTTTAATTTCTTTCATTTTTATCCCCCTTTGCTATTTTGTACATATTGGCAAATATGTTTTATCTTCTAAAACGATTATTAGCGGGTAGCGTTTAGCGGATAGTTAAACAATTTAAATCTTGTTAACCCTAATCATCTCCTATCTTCTATCCGCTATACGTTATATCTGGTATATGTCTTTATAATATATGGTCTAACTTCGCTTTTTTTGTTTTTAAATATACTTCGTTTTCCTTAAGTTGTCCGTTATGGATCGGCACGCGCGCGACTATCTCTAAATCGTATCCCTGCAAACCGATTATTTTTCTGGGATTATTTGTAAGCAGCCTGATTTTTTTTATACCCAAGTCGGTAAGGATCTGGGCGCCGATACCATAGTCACGAAGATCGCTGTTAAATCCCAAGGCATGATTTGCTTCCACAGTATCATAGCCTTCTTCCTGCAAACGGTAAGATCTGATCTTATTCTTGAGACCGATACCGCGGCCTTCCTGGCGCATATATACGAGTACCCCTTCGTTTTGGCTGATAATATCCAATGCCTGTTTAAACTGCCGCCCGCAGTCGCAGCGTTTTGAAAAAAATACGTCGCCGGTCAGACATTCGGAATGTACTCTTACTAACATCTCCTTGTCTTTCTTTATCCTTCCTTTTACCAAGGCGAGATGTTCGCTGGCGTCAATTAACGACTCATATAAATATAGCCGGAAGCGGCCGAAATCCGTCGGCAGTTCGATTTGCTCTATGAGACGTATGAGTTTTTCTTTCTTGCGGCGATATTCAATCAGATCAGCTATTGTGCAAATCTTTAACTTGTGTTTTTTGGAGAAATTTATCAAATCAGGAAGGCGGGCCATAGTGCCATCTTCATTAAGTATCTCACAAATTACCCCTGCCGGATAAAGCCCTGCCAGGCGCGATAAGTCCACGGCTGCTTCAGTATGACCGGCTCTTACCAACACTCCTCCATCCTTTGCTTGGAGGGGAAATAAATGGCCCGGCTTTATAAGATTGCTGCTGGAAGTAGCGGAATTGATTAAAACATCAATCGTACGCGCACGGTCAAAAGCAGATATACCGGTAGTAATCCCGTTTGCCGCATCCACCGATATCCGCCAGTTTGTCTTAAAAGGATCTTCTTTGACATTAAATGAACGCATCGGTTCAAGACCAAGCTCTCTGATGCGATCTTCTGTAAGCGGCACGCAAACAAGCCCTCTTGCTTCTTTAATCATAAAATTTATCGCCGTTGCGCTTGCGAACTGGGCAGCAACAAGTAAATCGCCTTCATTTTCGCGCGATTCATCATCAACGACGATAACGGGATTACCCTTTTTGACGTCTACGATAATATCATCGATATTGGCAAACATATTACTTCCTCTTTCGCATTCACATTTGAACCTTAAGTTTCCATGAGGAGAATAAAAGCAGTATAAATTAACGCATTGAACGGCAATTGTCAAGATTTAGTTTCTCGCTTAACGATACAATATTTACAATATCGGAAAATACTAATTTGCCGACAAAGGATGCCTCTCTCTTTAAGAATTATTCTCCGTGAAAAAAGTTCCTCCAAAAAGATTTTAGTGGTCATGCAAATAGACGGCGAGATAAACATGAAACTCCGCGGGTTATCCCGAGATACCGAGATCGCGCAACAGCATTATATAAATAAACACAGGAAAGCGGGAAAGCCCGCGGTTTCCTACATCCGCTATCCCGACCCACGCTTCCATCCGCAGACTCTTGTCCTGAGTATTCTCGAAGGATAAGACCTCAGGTGTATCGCGTCGGGATAAAATACCCGCCTATGCCGCAAGCGGCATTTTATGGCGGGAATCTCTGAACAATTTATACTCTATAGAGTCAATAAGAGCGTCGCAGGAGGCTTCAATTATATTTTCCGACACGCCTATAGTCGACCAATTTTCTTTTTCGTCCTGAGATTCAATTAGCACCCTAACCTTTGCTGCCGTACCGCTTTTTTCATCGATGACACGGACTTTAAAATCAATAAGGTGCATGCTGCTTAAGGAAGGATAAAATTTTTCCAGTGCCTTTCTAAGAGCATTATCCAAGGCGTTGACCGGACCATCTCCTTCCGATGCCGTATGTTCTAATTTATCGTTAACTTTGAGCTTAACGGTGGCCTCTGAGAGCAATTCCCCGCTTTCTCTTTTTTCAACAATAACACGGAATCCCAATAGGTCGAAAAACTTCTTGCGGCGTTTTAAATTCTTCTCTAAAAGTACCTTGAACGAAGCGTCAGCCGCTTCAAATTGATACCCCCTTTTCTCCATATCCTGAACTAATCTGTGAAGCTTTGCTGCTTGGGAAGATTTTTTATCCAGATTATATTCCAATTCCTTAGCCTTTGTCACAAGTGAAGATTTTCCCGCCAGTTCCGAAATTAAAAAACGGCGGCGGTTTCCTACCAGCCCGGGATCAATATGCTCGTAACTACAAGGGTTCTTTAAAACGGCGTCAATATGAATTCCCCCCTTATGGGTAAAAGCGCTCCTTCCCGTAAAAGGATGGTTATCACGATGCATCATATTACTGATTTCACTGATATAATGCGAAAGTTCAGATAACCCTTCTAATTTTTTGGAAGATATAACTTGATATCCTAGTTTAAGCTGTAAAATAGCAATAATCGGCACCAAATCGGCGTTGCCGCATCGTTCGCCATAACCGTTAATCGTACCTTGAATATGATTACAACCATCCTCGATTAAAACTATCGAATTGCTTATAGCCAGCCCTAAATCATTATGACAGTGAATACCGAAATTCTTCAAACCAAGGATTTTTTTTACTTCGTTAACAGTTTTCTTAATTTCCCAACTTAATGTTCCTCCGTTGGTATCACAAAAAATAACCAAATCACATCCGGCGTCAAGGGCGGCTTCGACCGTTTTTAAAGCATATTCTTTATTATTTTTATAACCGTCAAAGAAATGTTCCGCATCATAAAAAACCTTTTTATGCCTCTTCTTCAGGAAATCTATACTTCCATTGATAATTTTCAGGTTGGCGTCAAGCTCTATTCTCAAGACATTTTTGACATGCAAATCCCAGCTTTTACCAAATATAGTAACGAACTCGGTATCTGCCTTAACTAAACTGAGAAGGTTTTTATCCTTGGCGGGAGTATTTTTTGGATGGGCAGTTGAACCAAAAGGAACAAGGTCAGCCCTCTTTAAAGGGTGCTTTTTAAAGTAAGCGAAAAAATCCTGGTCTTTAGGATTAGAATAAGGCCATCCCCCTTCGATGTAATTGATTCCGAAATCATCCAGTTGTTTGGCTATTAATATTTTATCCTTGATTGAATAGGAAATCCCTTCAGTTTGCGCGCCATCACGTAAAGTTGTATCGTAAAAATAAATTTTACTCATAAGACACCTCTTCGATTATTTGTCTAACTCAAAGGCCTTGTGTAATGCCCGCAAGGCAGATTTGCCTTGACGTTTTTTTACGATGCAGGAAATACTTATTTCCGACGTCGAAATCATTTCGATATTAATCTTATTTCGGGCTAATACAAAAAAACATTTTGCCGCTACCCCGGTGTGTGATTTCATCCCTACGCCGACAATCGAAACCTTAGCGATATTATCATCGACAATAACATAAGGAGCTTTAATCTTTTCGGCTATTTCTTTGGAAATTTTCAAAGTCTTTTTTAACACCGCCAAAGGAACAGTAAAAGATATATCGGTAATCTTCTTATGGCTTACATTCTGAACAATCATATCGACATTTATTCCGGCAGACGCGAGTTCAGTAAATATATCAGCGGCAATACCGGGTTTATCGGGAACATCACAGACAGTAATTTTTGCTTCACTTTCCGTAAGGGCAACACCGCGCACCACAGGCTTTTCGATAATCGTTGCTCCGCTTATAATCATTGTACCCTCCTTGTTTGAAAGACTACTCCTAACATGCAAGGGAATATTGAACTTTTTCGCGACTTCAACCGCCCGTGTCTGCATGACCTGCGCGCCGCGGGCAGCTAATTCGAGCATTTCATCAAAAGTAATAGATGGCATTTTCTTAGCTTCGGGCACAATCCTCGGATCGGCTGTATAAATACCCTCTACATCTGTATATATCTCACATAAATCGGCGCATAATGATACGGCGAGTGCAACAGCGCTTAGATCAGATCCGCCTCTTCCCAAGGTCGTAATTTCCCGGTGAATGCTTATCCCCTGAAACCCGGCGACAATTACAACTTTTCCCTTCCTCAGCTCTTCTTTTATACGCCTGGTCCTGACTTGAAGAATTTTAGCTTGAGTGTGATAAGTATCTGTGATTATGCCTACCTGCTGTCCGGTAAACGATATCGCGTCAAAGCCTTTTTTATGAATCGCCATGGCGATAAGAGCGCTTGATATCTGCTCTCCGGTTGAAATAAGCATGTCCATTTCGCGTTCGGAAGCGCTGGAATTTATTTTTTTCGCCAGGGAAATAAGCTCATCGGTAGTCCCGCCCATGGCCGAAACGACAACGACAACACGGTTCTTCTTTTTAACATAAGATACTACCCTTTGGGCAACATTCTTTATACGCTGGACATCGCCCAGTGATGTACCGCCGAATTTCTGAACAATTAATCTACTCATAAAACAATGGGTTAACTGTCTTTTTTATAAAAACGGGGGTCGTTGAGGTTAAATTGCCGCTAGACAGAGATCATTTAGCAAAAAAGTAATTTAAGAGGTCAATACCCCGGTCAAAATATATACTGCTGTTTTGCGCTTCAAGCTCTGAATAAGCGATAGAGTTCCCCCCCTTTATACCTGAACCGCTGATTAAGAAAGGCACCGGTTCATCGGTATGCGTCCGTTTTGATACAGGAGTAGAATGATCGGGAGATATCAAGATACGGTAATCGCTGCCTTCCAAATTATTAACAATAGTTTTAACAACCATTTTATCAATTCGCTCAATGCAGGTTATTTTCATGAGAAGATCCTGATTGTGGCCGGCTTCATCCGGCGCTTCAATATGGACAAAAACGAAATCAACTTCATCAAGGACACGCAGGGCAGCTTCGGCCTTACCTAGATAATTAGTATCGTAATAACCAGTCGCCCCCTCTACCTCAACAATCCGTAAACCGATAATTTTCCCGATACCTTTAATCAGATCTACGGCGGAGATCACCGCGCCTTTAAGGCCAAATTTATTTTCGAAAGGCTCCATGCCGGGAGTCCGGCCACAACCCCACAGCCACATCATATTCGCGGGGTTTTCGCCCAAGTCGATTCTTACTTTATTTATCTCATGTTCCTTGAGTAATACTTTCGAGCGTTCCATGAGTTCAATTAAAAGGCCGCTGTTTTTTCCTTTAGGCAGATAATTCTTATAAAACTTTCCCATTATATCGTGGGGAGCAAAGTAGGTTAATCGATCCAACTCTAAATTAACACCGTCACGAAAAAGCATTATATGCCTGTACCCTTTACCAGTATAGAAAACGACCTGCGATGTCGCCAGGTTATCATTCAGGCAGTCGATTAAAATTCTTGCCTCTTTATCGCTGATATGTCCGGCGCTGTAATCATCTAATACCCCTTCGGTTTCTGTAATGAAATTGCAGCGGAAAGCGACATCGGAATCTTTAAGATTTAAACCGAGGTTAGCGGCCTCAAGCGGCCCGCGGCCGGTATAATCATGGTTAGGATCGTATCCTAACAGAGAAAGATTAGCGATATCACTAGAAGGGGTAAACTTTGGCGGGATAGTTCTCACCCGGCCTAAAACACCCCGTTTCGCTAACGAATCCATGCAAGGGGTATCGGCGACCTCCAGCGGTGTTTTCCCGCCTAAAGAATCAATCGGATAATCACTCGCTCCATCAAGAACGACAACTACATATTTCATCTTATTATGTTAGAAAAAAATAAATTCCTGGGGTTATAATAAGGTAATTACAGAAAAAACACTCCGGAAGTTTTTGGATATAATTAAAAGTAAGATTCCGCCAATATTACTGCCCTTCGCCAAAACTCCTCTTTTCTACCGCTACTTCGCCCAGTTCAATCTTCTTTAGGCTTTGGACGTCAGAAACTTTCATCCGCTCATCTAATTCGTCAATCTTGCTTATAATCCTGCCGTAGAGACGCTGGGAAGCTTCAAAATCACCGGCTAATTTTTCAACTCTCGGGGCTAACCCATTCATACGCGGAATCAATTGATCGACACTGGCGGAAAGCTGTTTATCGCGCATTGTACCGTCGGAAACTCTTGCCTGAATGTCATCGATATTTCTTAAACCGTCGTTCAGCTGCGTGCTTATACTCACTAACTTCCTATCCAATTCCGAAGTCGCCTCGCCTAGATTGCGATCTAATCGGCTCAATGTTTTTTTGACGGACAGCTGATCCTGCTGCAGAAAAACAAGTTGTTTTGCATTGTTATTCGCGGTAACCCAACCAGTAATCATACCGACCAACAACATGACAAATACTACCGAAACCAGAACTTTTGTTATGTTATTCATAGATACACCTCCTTGATAAATATTGTACCGCTTATTTTGACCAATTCAAGAAAAATATTCTGTTGGCAGTTGTTAAAAAAAATGATATCATTGCTCTACGATGATTAAAGAAGGAGACCTTATACTTCTCTATAAAGACCCCCAGCGAAACTACCTGTTAAAAGTAACCCAATCACGCTTTCATACCGACAAAGGATTTATCGAAATTAAGGATGCAATCGGCCGTGATTTCGGCGCAAGCATAACAACAAACCTCAATGAAAGTTTCGTTTTATTAAAACCTTCCCTCTATGAGTTAACAATGAAGGTCAACCGTCAAACACAGATAATATACCCTAAAGATATCGGTATTATCCTTACTAAATCAACAATTTATCCAGGAGGCCGCATTATCGAAGTCGGCACCGGCAGCGGCGCATTGACTACAGCGATGGCCCATTTTATCCGGCCCAATGGGAAAATTTACAGTTATGAACGGCGCGCCGATCTATTAGAGAATGCCCGTAAAAATATCAACAAAAATCTCCTGTCCGAATGGGTTGAATTTATATATAAAGAGGTCACTGACCGTTTTGACCAGGAAGATATCGACTTCGTCATGCTTGACACCGGAAGCCCTTGGTTACTAATCGATGCCGCCTACCAGGCATTGAAACCCGGCCATAAACTTGCCGCTATCTGCCCCTGTTTTGAGCAGGTGACTCAGACTGTGTTCGGCTTGGA
>JBDRDG010000243.1:0-4015 GCA_043821045.1 Candidatus Omnitrophota bacterium
GGTCAAACGAAGAAAAATTAAAGAGGACGTTGAGCGTATTCTAAGAGTGGCTAAAAGCAAAGCGCGTGAAATTGTTCGTAAAGCCGATTTGGATTCCAAAGAGCTCCTTTATAAGCTAAGAGTAGATTTTGACCGCCAGACTCAGCATAAAAAGGAAGAGATGGGTCAATTAGAAAGGAGGCTTTCTCAGAGGGAGGAGAACCTAGAAAAACGCCTCGCCTTTATCGAGAGTAAAGAAAAGGAGATCAGCAAAAAAGACGCCGAGATCCGGACGCAGAAAGAAGAGATTAATAATAAGGAGAATATTTTCAATAATCTTATCAACGAAGAGAAGGAAAAGCTGCAAAAAATATCCGGCCTTACGCCGGAAGAAGCGAAAAAACTTCTCCTTAGCCGTTTTGAAGAGGAGTTAAAAGAAGAAAAAGCTTTGATGATTAAACAGCTTGAAGAAGAAGTCAAAGAGGAAGCCGATAAGAAAGCCAAGGAAATTATCTCCTTGGCGATACAAAGATGTGCCGTTGAACACGCCACGGAAACAACGGTAAGTGCCGTACAGCTTCCCAATGACGAAATAAAGGGCAGAATTATCGGCCGGGAAGGAAGGAATATCCGTGCCTTTGAGATGGCCACGGGAGTCGATTTAGTTATCGATGACACGCCGGAAGCAGTCACTATTTCCAGTTTTGATCCGATCCGGCGGGAAATCGCCCGGCTTGCTTTGGAGCGTCTGGTTATGGACGGGCGCATTCATCCTGCCCGTATCGAAGAGGTTATCGATAAAGTTAAACGCGAGTTTGAAAATAAAATTCTCGAAGACGGAAAAGCCGTCGCCTTTGAAATCGGTATTCACAATCTGCATCCGGAACTGACAAAACTTTTAGGGAAACTTAGATTCCGTACCAGTTACGGCCAGAATACGCTTCAGCATTCAAGGGAAGTAGCTTTTATCATCAGTACCTTAGCCGGTGAATTAGGTCTAAACGTACGTTTAGCCAAGCGCGCCGGACTCTTGCATGACATCGGCAAGTCGGTTGATCACCAGGTCGAAGGCACGCACGCCTCTATCGGCGCGGAATTACTAAAGAAGTATGGTGAAAATGAAGTGGTGATTAATGTTGCCGAGTCGCACCATGAAGAGGCCGAGTTCTCGTCGATTTATTCTGTCCTGGCTCTTGTTTCCGACGCGATTTCCGCCTCGCGTCCGGGGGCGCGGCGAGAAACCCTGGAGACGTATATAAAAAGGTTGAAAGAGCTTGAGGCTATAGCATCTTCTTTTGAAGGGGTGGAAAAAGCCTTTGCCATTCAGGCGGGAAGAGAAATAAGGGTTATAGTTCACCCTAATAAAATTAAAGATGATAAAATAGCTTTTGTCACCCATGAAATACGAAAGAAGGTAGAAAAAGACATGGAATATCCCGGGCAGATTAAAATTACCGTTATCAGAGAAACGCGGGCTGTCGAGTTCGCAAAATAAATAAGCTCGACCCAAGATGGCGGATGTTAAATGCTTGATTGGGAGGTTTTCTGGAAAATGGGGGGGCCCGTTCGCCAGAAAGCAACGTTTCTAATAACGTGGATGAATGGCTTTTGAGCTTCGGGATTTCCCGAGGAAATACCCGGGACAGGACGTTCCACGAAGCGTAATCCTGAAAGAAAAGAAGCCATGGCTGCAAAGCTTTGGAGATTAACTGTCGAAAAGAGAAGTTTTGTGAGGTGAAACATGAAGGTTCTGTTTATCGGAGATATAGTAGGCCGGCCGGCGAGGGAGTATTTAAAAGATAAGCTTCCTCAGGTAAGAAAAGAGCTGGCCATTGACTGTGTGATTGCCAACGGCGAGAATGCCGCCGGAGGCTCGAGTTTAACCGTCCATACGGCAAAAGAAATATTTGCCGGCGGCGTGGATATCTTAACAACCGGCGACCATGTTTTTAAGAAAAAAGATGTTAAAGAAGTTTTAGATACTATGGATGTGATAAGGCCGCTTAACTATGGAGCGGCGGCCTGGGGGAGAGGCTATATTATTAAAGAGATAAACGGCACAAAAATAGCCGTGATTAATCTTTTAGGAAGAGTCTTCATGCAGCCGGTCGATTGCCCGTTTAAAAGCGTGGAGTCATTTTTAGGGGATATAGCCAAGCAGGCGAATATTATTATCGTCGACGTTCATGCCGAAGCGACCAGCGAAAAGATGGCCTTAGGATATTTTCTCGCTGGCCGGGTAAGCGCCGTAATCGGGACGCACACGCATATTCCTACAGCCGACGCCAGAATTATAGACGGGCACACAGCTTATATTACCGATGTGGGTATGGCCGGCAGTTTCGATTCAATTTTGGGAAGGGAAAAAGAGCAGATCATCGAGCGCTTTATTACCAACATGCCCCTGCGTTTTAACCTCGCTCAGAACGATGTGCGTATCCAAGCCGTATTATTAGATATTGATAATTCAACCGGCAGAGTTTATAATATAACCCGGGCCGAGTATAAAAAGGAGGAAATATGAGTTGGCAAGGACATGAAAAGAGGCGTTTCCCGCGGGTGAGTCTTCCCTGTACGATAATAATCAAATCTTCTCAAAAAGAATTCCCGTCCCGGACGGAAAATATTAGCGGCGGCGGAATAAGGATAATCTTAGAAGAGCCGCTCGAACACGCTACCTTGGTGGATATAGATCTGAAATTAAAAGAGGATGTTGCGGTAAACTGTTGCGGAAAGATTATCTGGGTGGTTGAAAAGATTCATCCCGACGATAAGAACGCGCGTCTCTATGATGTCGGAATCCAGTTTACGAAGATAAGCGATGACGATAGGAAGGCTATAACGGATTTTATATATATGGAAGTTTCCCAAGAAGAGGCGCAGGATTAAGCGGTTGATAAAAAATATCAAGAAGTAATCACGGCAGTCGCTGGTAAAAGACAGCGCGTTTTTACCACAAAAAGGCATTTGCCGGATAAAAAATATCTTACCGGGGCAGAAGTTAATCCCCCTTCATAATATCAGATATATTAAGATTTGAGATATTCTCGGCATTAATAAGGGGATCGGATTTTTTACAGGCCTAATCATGTTGAAAGGCATTAACTACCCGTGTGATATAAAAAAATTGTCGGCGGAAGAACTCAAAGTTTTAGCCGGCGATATCCGCAGACTGATTATAGACAGCGTTGCTTCGCAAGGCGGACATCTCGCCTCTTCTTTAGGCGCGGTAGAAATTTGTTTAGCCCTCCACTTCTGCATGAATACGCCTCACGATACGCTGATTTTTGATGTCGGCCATCAAACGTACGCCCATAAAATCATCACGGGAAGAAAAGATCAATTCGGCCGCTTGCGCCAAAAAAACGGCGTTAGCGGGTTTCCTAATCCTGACGAGTCGATATACGACGTTTATATATCCGGCCACGCGTCAACCGCTGTTTCCTGGGCTCAGGGTATTTCGGAGGCAAAAAGATTAAAAGGGGATACGACAAAAACAGTTGCCGTTATCGGTGACGGCTCGCTTTCCGGCGGCATGTGCTTTGAAGCTTTAAACCACTGCGGACACAGCCAATGTGACATTCTCATTGTCTTAAACCACAACGAGATGAGCATTTCCTCTTCGGTCGGCGCTTTGAGCAATTATCTCACGAAATTGATTTCCCTGCCGATATACAATCGAATTAAGCACGAATTAGAGCATTTTTTAAAACGTCTGCCGCCGTTTACTAAGCGCTTTGCCGGATTGATAAAGCGGTTTGAAGAGGCGATGAAAAGTCTTATCGTTCCCGGCGTGTTTTTTGAAGAGCTCGGCTTCCGCTACTTCGGCCCTCTTGACGGACATAACCTTTCGGCCCTTATCCCCAATATTCGCAACATCCTATTCCTTGCCGGCCCGAAAGTTTTACACGTGATTACCCAAAAAGGAAAAGGCTATAAGTTCGCCGAACAAAACGCGGAAGATTTTCACAGCGCCGCTAAGTTTTCTGTCGTCACCGGCGATTTTTCTAATAATCAGGCGGTATCGTTCAGTACG
>JBDRDG010000244.1:0-11281 GCA_043821045.1 Candidatus Omnitrophota bacterium
AGAAAAAGTAATGGCAAAAGAAGTAGCCGCTCTAAGACCGCACGACAGTTTAAAACAAGCGATTAAACTACTGGCTGATAACAATTACGGCTGCATACCGATAGTAAATGAAGCGAACCTTCTTTTGGGAATCGTCACCCAAACCGATATTATAAAGGCCCTTGCCGCGCACCTTGTTTAACTGTTTTTTTTTCGCAGCCTTAAAGAAAAATCAAAACGCCTTCTCTTCGGATTATCTTATTTTGAAATGAAACCCTAGGCATAAATCCGCGGATTATTCCTTTTTGATTTTAGCTTTTTTAGTTTAAATAGACTGCGTCCTGAAAGCCAGGGGAAAGAATAAAAGTTACGGCGGGCCAATCTTCACTTTCCAATTAAAGTTATTTTTAAGGTTGTATACAAATTGTTCTGCCACGGCCAAAGCATAGCGATAACAAGACAGTGATCAAAATCCTTTTTAAACAATGTCTGGTTGGCTCGTATCCCGCCGTATTCTTTAGTTAACTGCAAATGCTCGTTTAAAGGGTCTTTACCGGCCGGTTTTTCTGGCGGGCCTAAGAGGGGCAAGAACACCTCCTTAAGCTTATCTATCTCTGTGTTTTCAAAAACGAACTCACAATACTTTTCGCTTACACACCTCTCTTCATGAACGATTAAGGTCCGTACCGCTTCGACTATCTTTTGTAAACTCATCTTTCTTTTTTACCCTCCCTGCGGCATAAAACAATAGCGACCAACAAAAATTGCTCTATTATCCTTTCTGCCGCTCTAAAACCAATTCACCCTTTTCGCCATCTATCTTAAAAATAAAGTTATTTAAAAAAGACATGCCCAAGAGGCCCTGCGATTCGCCCTCTTTATCGTTATCAAGAACTATCGCCTTTAAATTATAGACTTTGACCTTGCCGATCCCGGCTTCTTTTATAATAATTGCCCGGCCGGAAACAACATGGCCGCCGGCTAAAGTACAAAAAACCTTATCCCCCGAAGAATAGTTTATCCCCAGCCGTTTGGCTAACCCTCTGGATATCTGCGTATCAGTGCATCCCGTATCTAACAGCATCTTCGCTTTTACCTTACGGTTAAAGAGGACGTCGACAAAAAGATTATTCCCCTTTTTCTTAAGCTTTACCACCCCTTTTGCCCGCGGCAGGTTAATCACCGTGGCGGCAACATCGGCGGCGGCCCCAAGCGTCGCAACCGCCACTTTACCGGCGGTTTCAGTAACCTTAGCCGTGGAGCCGACGACCCGTCCCACTGTGCCGATCGTCTCTTTTCCCAGGTTTAAGACGGCGCAGGCGGATAAGGATATTATCGTGCCGCTAAAGATAGCGATAGGAATATGGTTTTTTCTCACCGCGTCACGCGAATTGGTCCGATTAAACCAGCTGTTAAGGCATTTAACCTTTGGTTTGCTTTTAAAACCTTCCCGTCCTCTTTCATCAATATGCAAAAATTATATCACCGTGAAAGAAAAGACTCAACAAAACAAAGAAATTATTTTTTCTTGAAGAATCTCCTAAACATGATATAAAAATATCTATAAATACAAATTACCCTCGACTAACCCTTGCCGGGAAATTTAAATTGTAGAGGGAACGACACATAGATATAAACTGTCAAAAAAGGAGGAAAATAGGAAAAATTTTTTTAGAGGCTGTTGTTTCGTGTGGACTTCTTTAACAAGAGAAAAGGTAATGGAAAAAGAGAAAAAAATTTACATGGGTAATCTGTCTTATGACCTGTCAGAGGACGACTTACGCAAAGCCATTGAAGAAAAAGGCATAGCCGTAAAAGAGGTAAAACTCATAAAAGACAAATATAGCGGCCGCGCTAAAGGTTTTGGATTCGCTGAATTTGAAACTGAAAAGCTGGCCCAGCAAGCCATAGATGCCTTAAACGGTCAAGAACTCAACGGCCGGACATTAAAAGTAAACAAAGCGCAGAAAATGCGTCCCCGCCGCGACGATTTTGGCGGCGGCCAAGGATATAAACGTTCGGAAGGAAAATTGAGAAGTTAAACTTATTAAGAGGAAAGGATAACCTGCCGATATTTAAAACCATATTTTTCTAAGCCGAAGGCTATGGGAAAATTCGGCTTGTGCCCTTTAGGGTAAAAGGCCCCGAGGAATTTCACACTGTGAAATTCCTCGGGGCGGGATTATCTAAAAAATTTGCTTGCGCTCTTTTATTTCGCGAGTCGCTCTCATAACCATATAGTTTTCATGAGATAGTAAAAAGTTCTGCTTTCTAACGCGAATTCTGGGTTAAAAGAAACTGCGGGTAATTGACGGCGCTAGCCAATCAGAGAAAGGAATTCTCCAGCCGCTCTATCTCCCGGCCCAGCGCCAAAATCTCCTCCTCTATTTTTCTTAAACGCTGGCCGTATTCGATAATCATCTCTTTGTCGTGATAACTGCGGGGATTGGATAAAACTCTCGCTTTTACGTTCCGCTCAATTTCGAGATTTTCTTTCTTCTTAGTTAAAACTTTCACCTTTTTTACCAAAGAAGCATTATGGCTTTTCCGCCTTTTCCTTTCGGAGCGAAGGTTCTCTTTATTTTCTTTATCTTTATCTTTCTTTGCCGAACCGTCTTCCGCTTCAAAGACGCGTCCGGCGGTAATTTCTTTTAAAGGCATATCCCTGCCCCGCTGCCAGTAATAATCGAAATCGCCGGGAAATTTCCTCACCCGGCCGTCTTTTACTTCAAAGACCGTGTTAGCGACAGAACGGACAAAGTGAAGGTCGTGACTGATAAAAACAAGCGATCCTTGGTAATCGGCTAGGGCGTGGATCAACGCGTCCACCGCGTCAACGTCAAGGTGAGTCGTCGGTTCATCAAGGAGAAGAAAATTAGGCGGATTAATCAGAAGTTTAGCTAGAATAAGCCGGCTCTTTTCGCCGCCGGAGAGAACCGTAACATTTTTATCAACATCCTTGTCTCTAAACAAAAAAGCCCCCAGGATCGTGCGTGTATCTTCTCCCGATAAATTCTTAGCGGCAGCGGAATAGGCCTCTTGGAAAACAGTGTTTGATGAATTCAGCACATCCATCCGCGTCTGGGAGAAATAGCCGATATTTACGTTATGGCCCGCGAGGCGGGAACCGCTGTCAAAATCAATCACTCCCGCGAGAATCTTAAGCAGTGTCGATTTACCGGCGCCGTTATCGCCGACAAAAACAGCTTTTTCTCCCCGCGATATCTCAAAATTAAAATCCCTGTAGACAGTAATATCGCCGTACGCTTTACAAATATCTTTTAGTCTCATTACGCAGTAGCCGCTTTGTTGTGTCGCGGGGAAACGAAACTTTCTGATGCTCTCCCGCCGGTCCGGCGGCAGATCTATTTTTTCCATTTTTTCCAAGAATTTCTTTTTTGCCCGCACTTGCGCCGCCTTGTTCGGCTGCCCGTGGAAACGACTGATAAAACTCTTCAACTGTTCTTTCTTCTTCTCCTGCTCGTTAAACTGCTTTACCAGGTGCTTTTTCTTATCCTCCTTTATCTTTTCGTAATCCTGGTAATTGCCGTTTACTTTGGTGATCAAACCGCCTTCTAAGACCAAGGTGTAGTTTGTGACTTCCGTCAAAAAATCTTTATCGTGCGATATTAAAATAAAGGAACCTTTGAAATCAGCCAAATAATCCTTAAACCATATTGTCGCCTTTAAGTCGAGATGGTTCATTGGTTCATCGAGGAGGAGAATATCGTAATAACAAGCAAGCAGTTTAGCCAATAAAACACGCATCTGCCAACCGCCGCTCAATTCGTTTATCGGCCGCCTGAAATCTTTTTCCTTAAACCCCAGGCCGGTCAAAATTTTTTCCGCCCTGTGAGGAAGATCAAAATAACCGAGAAATTCCAACTCGTGCAGGATGTCGCCGTAACGGCTCGTCGCCGCCTGGTTGTTCGCCTCAAGACAAGCCTTTTCCCTGATGAGATTAACTATCGTTTCGTCCCCTTCAAGCAGTTCGTTTAAGACAGAGCGGTTTGATTGAAAATTTGCTTCCTGGGGAAGATAGCCGATACGCACGTTTTTATTAACCTGAATGCTGCCGGAATAAGCCTCTACTTTGCCTAAAATCATCGAAAGGAAGGTCGTTTTACCGGCCCCGTTAGGGCCGATGAGGCCGATTTTCTCCCCCTTGTTAATGCTTATATTCACATTATTAAACAGGATTCTTCCGCCGTAACTTTTTGAAAGGTTATTTATAAAAATCATTGCCGCACTGTCCTCTTTCTCCCTTTTATCTATGGGTGTTTTATTAAACCCAGATTTTTCATAGCCTTCGGCTTGTGCCCTTTAGGGTAAAAGGCCCTTAGGAATTTTCCTTGTGAGGAAAAGTCCAAGGACTAAGTCCCGGGAATTTCACAGTGTTAAATTCCTCGGGGCGGGGTTACCTAAAAAATTCGCTCGCGTTTTTTTATTTCGCGAATTTCTCTCATAACCATATAGTTTTCATGAGATAGTAAAAAGTTCTGCTTTCTAACGCGAATTTTGGGTTAAAGCCGGTGCCGCGGGATGTTATAAATAGGCGTTTAAGACGTATTGCTGAACCATCCGATGCGTGTTGAAAAAAGAGGCGTTAATCGCGATTGAATGGCGCATTATATCTGCCCACTGATCACGCTTATTGTAAAAAGTAGGTATAATTACCCGTTCTAATTTTTCGTATAAAGAATTGGCATTATTATGATCAACACTCTCGGTATCCCCGGCCGAACCTATTGACCAGCCGGTTAAGCCTTCTATGCACCCTTCAATCCACCAGCCGTCAAGAATACTTAAACTGGGCACGCCGTTATGGGCGGCTTTCATGCCGGAAGTGCCGGAAGCTTCCTGCGGCCGGCGCGGCGTGTTAAGCCAGAGGTCCGATCCGGCGACGATGATTTTTGCCAGATCAATATCGTAGTTGTCGAGATAAACTATTTTTATATCCTGCTTTAACCGGTCGCGGATGGAAACGATTTTTTTTATCAACTCTTTGCCGGGCCAGTCCTGAGGATGAGCTTTTCCGGCAAAGATAAACTGCATTTTGCCTACCTGGCGCGATATATTGACTAAACGCTCGACATCGAAAAAAATTAAATCGGCCCGTTTATAAGCCGTGGTCCGCCGTGCGAAGCCGATAGTCAAAATCTGGCTATCCATGCCTATATTTGTCTTCTCATTTACATAATTTATCAAGACATCTTTTGCTTCTCGATGCGCCCCCCATACATCCTCTCTAGGAATGCTTAAGGCGTAACGTAAACTAAACGGGTCGGTAGCCCAACCGGTAATATATTTGTCATACAGCCTCTTAAAACTGGCGGAAACCCAGCTAAAAGAGTGTATACCGTTGGTTATCGAATCTATGTTATAACCGGGAAACATCTCCTGCGACAGTTTACCGTGCTGTTTAGCGACTCCGTTTACGTAATTGCTCAAATTAAGGGCTAGAAAGGTCATATTCAAGGCATCTTGCCCGCCGACACTTTTTAAAAAATCTATGGGAATAAAGCCGCCGATAGAATGTTCGACCAAATCGTAGGAAAATTTGTCGTGGCCGGCAGGAACCGGCGTGTGGGTAGTAAAAACACACATCTTCCTTATCTCATCAACATCCGCCTCCTGCGGCTCGTTTTTTCCCGTCGCATGAAGCAGCTCAAGCGCCAGTAAACTGGCGTGACCCTCATTTAAGTGATACCGGCCGATTTTGTGGTAACCTAACTCTTTAAGCATTCTTACGCCGCCTATTCCCAATATCATCTCCTGGGAAAACCTGTATCTTCGATCGCCGCCGTAAAGATAATGAGTAAGCTTTCTGTCTTCATCGCTGTTTTCTTCGAGGTCGGTATCTAAGAAAATAATCGGTATGTGATAACCGCTTATGCCGCAGACGCGATATTGCCAGGGCTGAATAAAAACAGTCCTGCCTTCGATTGTAAGGCTTACTTTTTTGGGTAAAACCTTCAAGAAATCTTTCGGGTTCCACTCGTACGGTTCTTCCATCTGCTGGCCGTTATCGTCAATCTTTTGGTAAAAATATCCTTTGCGATAAAGAAGAGTGACGGCGACCAAAGGCACTTTTAAATCAGCGCAGGCTTTTATCGTATCGGCCGCCAAAATCCCTAATCCGCCGCTATAGGTCGGTATCTGGGAACTAATCCCTATTTCCATGGAAAAATAAGCGATGCGTTTTTCTAGCTTCCTAATTTTAATCCGCGTAAGGCGTTCTGACTGGGTTTGCTCTCTTTCGGCTTGATCCATTTCTTACTCCCCTGTTTAAAAAAGGTTTATGATTAATATTCTTTTTATTTAACGGTTTTTTCTTCGATGACCGTTTTCTTAACGCCGCATATTTTCTGCCGAAAGGGCCTATATAAACAGCGCGCGGCCGAAAAATACGGTTATTCTCAAGGTATTCTAAAACCCGCGCCCCCCACCCCGATACACGGCTCGCGGCAAAAACCGGCGTGAATAATTCACTGGCTATGCCTGAACAGGAATAGACTATGCCGGAATAAAAATCGACATTGGGAAATATTTTCTTCTTCTCCCCTAAAGTTTCAACAACCGCTTTTTCTAAAGTTTTCGCCGTGGAGAAAAGCGAGCTAATCCGGCTGTCTTTTTTATTTTTAACCAAGTACTCGGCTAAGGGCCCTAATATGCGCGCCCGCGGATCGTAAGCTTTGTAAACCCTGTGACCAAACCCCATAATCTTGCGTTTTTTCTCGCGCGCTTTCTCATACCAAAGCTTAACATTTTCCGCCGCGCCGATTTCACCAAGCATGTTTAATACCTCTTCATTAGCGCCGCCATGCAATGGGCCGTTTAAAGCGGCGATGCCGGAACCTACGGCAAAGTATATATCCGATAAAGTGGATGCCACAACCATTGTCGCGAAAGTGCTTGCATTCATGCCGTGATCGGCATGAAGGATGAGGCAAACATCCATAATCCGCTCCTCAAGCGGCGCGGGACGACGACCGGTTATCATGTAAAGAAGATTCGCGGCGTGGCTTAAAGCCGGATCCGGGCTAATCGGCAGCTTATTATGGCGCAAGCGGCTTATCGTCGCCACTAAAGAAGCAACGCCGGAAATCAGCTGGTAACAAGACTCCTGCCCCGCCGGCGAATGTAAGTTAAGCGAGAGTTTATTAGACTTTTGCTGCCTAGCGCCTTTTTTAAACTCATATATGGCGTGGGACTCTCCTTTAGGGACTGTCTCCATAGGTATAGAGTCCTCATCAAGATTAATAAAACTTGCTGAGTCCGGTTTATATTCGTCACGGTCAACATAAGTAAATTCCAAACGCATAAGGTTCGTTCCAAGGCGCAGAGCCGCCATCGCGTTCATCTTCTCAACGGGAAAATTCATCAATGAGCGCACTGTCTGGGGGATGTTGCGGTAACTTATAAGCTTCTTTTTAAAATTAGCCAGCTCACGCGGAGAAGGAAGCTCGCCGAATAAAAGCAAGTAAGAAACCTCTTCAAATGTCGAGTAAGCGCAAAGGTCAAAAATATCGTAACCGCGGTAAACCAAAGACCCTTTTTGGCCGTTAACATAGCCGATTTTGCTTTCACAGGCAATCGCCCCTTCCAATCCCGGGCCGACAAGGCACTCTACCGGCCAGTTCACCGGCTTGGTAAAAGCCAAATCATCCTTTTTATCCGGCTCCTTATGTGTTTCCTTAGCGGCGGTAAGAATTAATTCGGTAATCTCTTTAGTACTCTTGTGCATCACTCCTCTTTATTGCTGATTATCGCTTATCTATCAATAAGCGAACCTTCGCTGTTTTTCTTATCGGTAAAACTCCTTGCCGGCGCGACCATTATTTTTAAGAAAATACATAAAGCCGTATCTGAAAAATTATCTTACTTCACTTCTTTTTTGCCGTCAAGACTGTTATCTTTTACCCTTATTCCGCTAATAACAGATATTCTCGGTCTCAAAGAGCGACCGCTGTTCTTTTATAACTTATCGGCATCAAAGCAGCGTGTCACAAAAAAGGGAAAGAAACTCTATTGTAAAATCTATATTCTTTACGGTGACATCCTTGGCTACGCTTAGCGAAGTGGGAGAAAAATTAACTATCTTGCGTATACCGGATAAAGCGATTACATCGGCAACACTCTGGCTATGCTCTTTGGGTACGGCGATAATCGCGATATCGGCATGCGTTTTCTTAGCCACTTCCGGGACGCGGTTGACCGAATAAACCGGGACACCGTTTATTTTCCTGCCAATTTTATCTTTTGCCTTCTCAAAAGCGGCAACTATCTTTATCTTATCGCGGGGGAAACCGGGATAGCGCAAAATAGCCATCCCTAAATTGCCCACGCCGAAAAGAACAACATGGACAACGTTGTTCTGAAGGACAAAATCTTCCAGGCGGCTTTTTAGATCCGCGCTGTTGTAACCTATGCCGGGCTTACCTACCCGGCCAAAGTTAGATATGTCTTTTCGAATCTGTGCGTCGCTGCTATCGATCATAGAAGCCAACTCTTTCGATGATATCTGAAAACGTTTCTCCTTAATCAAAGTCTCAAGCGTGCGGATATATAAAAAAACTCTGGCAATTGTTTTTGACGAAATCTTCTTCATAATAAGATTGTGAATTTTCGAACGAAAGTTTTATCATATTATATGGCTTAAGCCAGCCATGTCAAGATAAAATGAGCTGGAATTTCCCCATCAGAAATCTTGGCTAAACCTCCCGCCGACATCCTCTTGCCTAAAGCATTTTATTCCATTATAATAACATTCGATTGCGGCAATAAAAGAATACCAATAAAAAGACAGTAAACAAAATGGCTCAAAAAACAGCTCTGCGGCAAAAAATCGGCCTGATTTTCTTTGGTTTATGCTTGGCCGTTTTTATTCTGGAACTGGCTCTCCGGTTTTCGGGCATCATCTTCCTCTCTTTTTTAGAACAGCGCAACAAAAAATCTTTGAACGGAAAAACAACCTACCGCGTTTTGTGTCTAGGCGAATCAACCACAGCTTTAGGCGGCGAATTTTCTTACCCCAGCCAGATGGATAATATCTTAAACAGCCGTAATCCGGGGATAAAATTTAGCGTGATAAATAAAGGCGTGCCGGGGATAAAAACAGACGGTATCTTAAAAAATCTAGAATATAACCTTGCTCATTACCGGCCGGATATAGTAATTACAATGATGGGAATAAATGACCCCGAAGGGACAGAAAAATATAAAAACGCCTTCATCTCAAAAGCCGCCGCTTTCTTTAAAAATCTGCGGGTCTATAAAGTATTTGCCTTTCTTTACGACAACAACCGAATCATTCGTATGCCCCAACAAAACCAGACTCCCAAAGAAGAAGACAACGAGTCTCGCCCCGCCGCTAGAGACCAAACCTCTCAGCCGCCGCGGGATAAAATGAGTCTTATAGAAAAAAAACTTCTCTTGCTCGCATGGTATCATAAAGAGCAAAATATGTTCAAAAAAGCTGAAGATATATACAAAGAATTAATCAAACATTACCCCAATAATGAGGAGGCCTATTACTCCCTTGCCAAGCAATATTTCAATCAAAATAATAACCAGGCGGCAAAAGATATCTTTGAACAGCTTTTGACAGTAAACCCCGGCCATTTTGAAGCAACCGTTATGCTGGCAAAATCTTATAAACGCCTGGGGGCATATGCTAACGTCGAAAAAACCTTACTGCGCGCGGTTCGCGCCGACCCGGCTAACGCCCGCGCCTATAGCATGTTAGGCGCCTGGTATAACGAACTGGGAAAATACGCGGCGGCGGAAGCAATGTTCGAGAAAGCTATAGAGATAGACCCCCATCACGCCCTGTTATATACCGACCTGGAGATGTGTTATTTGGTACAGGGAAAATATAAAGAGGCTATCGATTTACTTACCAAAGGAGTTGAGTTAAATCCGGAAAAAGACCGCCTGTATAACGGCCTGGCTTACGCTTACTCTAAACTAGGAGAAAAAAATCTGGCCAAAAAGTTCTTTACGATGGCAGAGAGACTTAAGATAAACAAATACAACCCCCGCGTGCGTGACAACTACCGCCAATTAGTCGATATTGTAAGAGGTAAAAACATATTTCTTTTATGCGTCCAGTACCCCGTCCAAAGCGCCGAGCCGCTAAAAAAAATGCTCGCGGACAAAAGCGGCATAGTTTTTGTCGATAACGAGAAAATCTTTAAAGACGCC
This sequence comes from Candidatus Omnitrophota bacterium, assembly GCA_043821045.1. Lineage (GTDB taxonomy): Bacteria > Omnitrophota > Gorgyraeia > Duberdicusellales > 4484-171 > JBDRDG01. Next base: position 10,186 of record JBDRDG010000244.1, read on the forward strand.
TTGGCAGCTGCTCCTTACGAAGAGTATTTTACCGACTGCTTCGCGGGAAACTCCGGCCACTGCACGGCCAAAGGCAATTACCTTCTTGCCGAAAATATCGCTAATGTTATTGTCGCTGAATTTATAAAAAAATAAATCCCCTTATTTATGCCCGCGGTTATCTATAAGCCGGCTAAATTCGAAATCCGAATATCAAAACTCTAAACAGAAAATACCTTTGTTGAGTTTAGAATCCCAAATTTTTATGATCGGTCTTAGATATTCGGTAATTTTGTATCTACTCAATTGATAATCAGTCGCTATATCCTACGGGAATGATATACAGCGGCTCGTGTTTATCGGGAAGGGAACATGCCTTTTTCACCGCCTGATTATCAAAAGCGCCGATGGGAACGGACCCTAAGCCTAAGGCGACGGCTTGAAGGTGAATATTTTCGGCAACGTGGCCGGCTTCGATATCGACATACATCCTGCCGCGCTGACCGTATTTTGCGGTTACGCGAGAATACACCGCGCAGATAAGCATATCAAAAGGCGCCTCGTTTATAGCCGCCTGCCCTAAGGCGGCCTGGGATAACTGGCGCCGTAAATCTTTATCAGATAGCCGTTCCAGAATGTGCCGCTCAGGAACATAATGGAACAACCCGTCTTTTGTCAATATGTAAAGCTCCATGGGATAAAGAGCGCCGGCGGAAGGAGCGGCGCGAAAACTAAACTGCCCTTTTTTTTCGGTTATCCCCTGTCCGGCCCAGAGAAGCTGGCTTATTTGTTCAAGGCTTAGATCGCCTGACGCGAAACTTCGCTGCGATCGCCGTTTGGCGATAGCCTCCTCCAGCGAAACTTTTCCTTTAGTGGTCGGTTGAGGAAGGTAGATATTTTCTTTCTCGGCCATGCTTATCTTTGGAGTAACGAGGAGAAAAAATAATATTATTAAGCCAATGAGGGGACTTGTCTCTATCGATACTTTTCCCGGCATCTAATTTCAAAAGGCCTTACTCTTCTTTTTTTCCCTCTCCCAAGGCCTTTATCACTTTCTCGTTGACCTCATCAAGGAGAAACTCCTTTTCGTAATGTTTTACCATTTCGACATTAACGT
>JBDRDG010000245.1:0-7125 GCA_043821045.1 Candidatus Omnitrophota bacterium
TTTAACGCCAATAGCCGAGATGTTCTCTAAAAAGACATCGATAAGCTCAACGCAGACCCGGATAGCGTCATGTGACTGTTCCGGCCGCCGCGGGATTAACTGATATAAGGATGCGAGAGCCGCGGCCTCATCCGCTTGTGAAAAAGATTGCTCGGCGGTATCTATTGAACTATACACAATATGTTTTAAATAACAGACCAATCCGATCATAGCCTTTACAGCTTCTGGATTCCCGCGGTGATGGACTTTATGGTTAAAAGCGTCTAAGGCTTCGGGTAAACCGCTAAACCGGGCGTCACAAATCTTTTCGGCCTCAGCCAAGATTACTCTCCGGACAATAGCGTGAATATTTCCCGGCCTGTAGATACGGATTATTTCCGCACTTATCGCCCGCGCGATGTCGCGGAAAAGTAATATGGTCTCATATAGCTTATCGACTCCTTTATCCCGCGTATTACCGAAGCTTAGAGCAATTACCATTTCATTGTTTTCTACTAACTCTGTATCTACAGCGTCTTCTAAAGAAACAAGCGTCGCCTCACTGCCGCCGATGAAAGCTCTTAAACGGAAAGACTCGGGATATTTACCCACAAAAGGGCGGATTAAGGATATTACCTCACGATACGGCCTCCCCTTATCTCCCATATTCATTCTAGCGGCATAAAGGACGCTCTCTTTAGCGCGTTCCGTCTTAACCCTGTCTTTTTCTTTTTCTAACCAGACAAGGATATCTTCGAATGTCTTCACATCGGCGGATACGCCTAACACCACTATCAAAGTAAGCAATATCCTGGTTTCATCCTCCCTGTCTAACTGCTCTGCCTTACGCAGGCCTGCGATAACAGCGGGATCAACCCGAGCGATGGCCGCGAACTCTTCATCAGATTTATTCATAAACTTTATTATCTTAAGAAGCGTGCCTCCCACGCCGCTAACGGCTGAAGATACCAACAAACCCCGGGGGTTTGTTTTGGTCGCGTTTATAGAAGACGCGCTTACTCTTTTGGATTTCTTTGCTATCTTATACGCCTGTTCGGCTTTCTTACGGTCACTTAACATCTTATTAATCTGTTTAATCACTTCTTGCGCTAATCTTTGCGCTTCTCTTACCTGCCTTTTAGGCCCATTAAGGTACTCTTGAAATAACTCTAACTTTCTGGAAATAGTCTCAGTCGATAAATCTTTGCCTTTTAGATGAAAGAAAAACTTAAGGTTAATTTCGTTAATATTTTTGCGCGCCTGCCATATGTCCGCAGGGACTCGTTTGTTAAGAAGATTAAACGATTTGGCTGCTTGAGTTCTTATTTCTTGTAAAACATTATCGGGAATCTCGGCATCGTGAACCAATGAGTAATCGGCCAAGCCGGGATTTAAAAAATACCTTAACGCCTGCCTTAACATTGGCTCTTGTTCAACAAACAGTATTCGATCAAGAATTGTTTTATAAATATCTTCTGTTAAGGCGTTAAAAATCATCTCTCTCTCATCGGGCGTAAGCATGTAAAGGTAAGGTTTCCCTTGGCCGACAAATTCTTTCAAGAGCCCGCGGGCATTGCCATATTTTTCTTGACTCAACCCGGGCATTCTCTGGAAATTTAAGAAGCGTATGTGCTGCAGAAGTTCACAGCAAGAGGCTAATCTAAAGGCGAGGTTTATGATCTCCGATTTATGGTTGTTGGGGTTTTTGATCTTAAACGATATGGGTCTCGCCGCTTGACAACATAAAATACGTAAGCTGGGGGAACCCCTGACAATATTATTTTTCTTCGCGAACTGTTCGTATTCTTGGTTAAAGAAATCGTCTCGCGATCTTATCGTACGGCCTTCTAACCGTATACGCTCATAAGCCGTCCTAAAACGTATCATAAACTCAAAACCTAACCGCACATCGGTCATCCGCCGCCTTAAGTATCTAAGGATCCTATCTATAACCTTAGGATCCGCGGGTTCTTTCTTTTTTTCCGCTGCCAGCCAACCAAAAAGTACCGGCATAATCTTGGCAAACTCCGGTTCATTCCTGAAAATCTTTCTGCGGCTCATATTCCACGCTAATACCGGCGTTTTACTCCTTCCCGCGCGTTCAATATCGTCACACATTTTGCCGGTTTCTTCCCAGATATCTTTACGCATGTCCTGTTGAACGCCGTTTTTAAGGCCGGCGATGATATCTTCACACTCATCTTTTCTGCGTTGCAAGAAACTTTGGGTTAAACCTAAAAAGGAATGCGCGTAATCGTACCTTAAGATAACTATCAACCCGGCAACAAGCGTAAGAGTAATCTTGGCAAAAACCTTATCGGTAATCCAACGCGGATTAAGTTCCTGGGCGATTCCCATAAGCCCTTGCGGAAACTGTTCCTGCATCTGCCGGTCAAGTTTAAAATCGACTTTGGCCCGGCCTAACTTATCACGCATGTCCGCGATATAACTTAAATATTCATTAATATAATCAAGCTCATCAAACTCTGAGTCAAAGGCGCGATCAATCGACTGCATAGCCTGCCAGCGCGACTCAGACGTTCTTGCTTCGTATAATATCACTGGGACCAAAGCGCCGGGCATTGCCTCAAAGTTAACAAATCTACCCAACCGCAACTTATGCCCTCCTTTTCCACGTGAATACCTTTTCCGCGGTTTTCTGAGCCTCTTTTGCTCACTTAAACAATTCAAAACGCCCCCTAATCTTAACAAAACTCCCGCCAGGGCGCCGTTAGCCGCAACCTTATTGTCCAGTATCAAGGCTGTAACTGCTTTGCCTAGACTGTTCCGAGTCTCTTCAATCCAAAGATATTCCTTATCGGTTAAAGACAATGAATCATTCACTTTTGTCAGTAACTGGCTGATTTTGCCGAATCCCTTCCGGACCAATTCACGCCTTTCTTCTAAAGAAAAATCTTGGCATATCTTATCAATAATGGATGGGTAAGAAATCGGCGGGTACGAATCTTTATCTTTGGCATCCATCCCAGCTTCCGGTTTCTCTGTTTTATTCTTCTCCTTCCAATTCTTATGCCAAGCGGTCAACTCCAAAAGACCAATGTGCCGCAGCATAATATTAAACATATAATATTTACAAACCGCCTCCTCTTTTGTCAGAAAGTGAACCTTCTCCTTAGCTGATTTTGCCATATGCGATACTTTCTTAGAACTGATAACGTTATAATCTGCTAATCTAACGCCGTTTTTACGCGCCCACTGCCGCAAAGAAGACACCTTCATCCCTAATTCACCGGCAAGTTCACTGTCGGTAATTACGCTTCCATACAAAACAACAAACTCTTTTATTTTTCTTAGCCTTTCTTCTTTCACAACCCGCAGGGCCGATGATGAAACGTTCTTAACCCGCGGGAATACATCCATTAACGCGAGCCTTATTCCACTTGAACTGCCATATCTAGCAGAACTGACTGATTGTTTAGCCGTATATATATAGGTAAGAGAAAGGAAAAAAATCTCGGGGAGTAAAAAAAGCAGCCTATTCATAAAGTTCTTTTGCGGCGGGCTGTGGGTAAATAAAGATGAAAGCCATTTGACGAGCTTATTAAACCCATTCTCCCGCGATAACGGACTACTGCTCTCATGAGGTAAGTACGAATTAGCTAAAGCAGCACAGGAACGTTGTATTATCCTCGCGGCGTACGGCGATAAGTTATGGTTCTTAAATATAGACAAACCGCTTTGTTGTAAATAAGCATCGAACTCATGGTTGAAATCTAAAGACTGGCCATCGCCGTTACCATGCACTAAAACGTGCAACGCGTTCAACCTATCGAGATCATGCTGAACCACACCGCGCCCATTATTTCCATTAACCTTAACGATTTCAACCGCGACTAGATTTGCGCCAAACCACACGACATCGTTATCTTCACGGATAATACGCGGCCGGAAGGCATGCCACTTCTTAAATGGCGGAACGCATATAAGGCGCGACTGGTTTAATCCAAAATGCAGAGTAAAAAATTTAAACCCGAGGAGTTCAAACATCTCACACCGCGCCAAGTAATTACTAATGTTTAATCGTCGGGCGACCAACGTCACAATATCGCTCGCCGACAATTCTACGGACGATGCGTCTATTACGCTATTAATAATATCGCGATACATACCTACAGACACAACACCCAAGTTAACCCTTAAGGCACCCAACACTCTATTATATATCCAGCCAACGGTCTTCCTGTTAATCCCGTGCTGCCGGCCGACATCGGCAAATCCTGGCGTGACATCAGACCCTTCATTTTTAATAAGTTCTATAAACATCTCTCTATGCAACGGAGAAACATCCAAATTGCTTAACGCTTGCCACACCTCCCGCTGCAATAACAGGCGATAGGAATTTTGTTCGTGACTATTTAGCGAACGGTCCAAATCATCACTCGAAAACATATCGCGTTCTTTACTCAACTCTTCTTTGTTATATACATTCCAGATTCTAATAAACATCTCCGCCGTATCGCGCCGCACATTTAATTTTTTAACCGTCTCATCAATAGCCGGCACGTATCCAACTTCGTTTACCCACTTACAGAACATAACATACTTTCCATATGTTTTGTTTTTTAACTTAATATCCACCCGCCCGCCGCTAGCGGCGATACCTTTATTTATCTCCTGTTGAACGAATGGCCTCATAAAAGTATTAAACTTGACACCGCGGTATGGGTCGTAATACAAAACCGCTATTTTAGCCCCGTACAACGCGAAATCCTCTAACTGGCGTAAAGACCTTCCCTGACGCGTCATCGCCGGATAGAGCGACCGGGCATACTTTATAATAAACCCTTTATTAACCTCGATAATTGCCATCGCCGCCTGTTCGTATCCGCGCTGAAACAATAAGGCTAACAACTGATCGCGTAACAAGGTACTGCTTTTGGCTTTTTTCACCAACCGGATCTTTTGCCGTAAATACGGCATGTTAGTATCAACCGCTAAAACGTTTTCCCATATCTTAACCGCGCCGGTAAAATCTCCCGTGACTACCCGTCGAAGGCCTCGGCGGTACATGTATAAAATAACGCGCGCCTGCCGTTTAACCTCAAAAGCCCTGACACTAAATGATATTTTAGGTACTCTTATCCACTCTTTTTTACTCGCGATTCTATCCGCCGGGACACGCTGCCCTGTTCTCCTTCCCAATAGGATACCTAACTCTTCATCACTTAAGGCACAACTATATCTTCTTATAAAATCAATCTCACCTATCTTTTCCTGAACAATATTATAAACTCCCGTTTGCTCTATTCTTTTATTCCTCCTTACCACGCCTACCCCCCTTGCCGGCATATACACCGTATCAACTATTCTTGATTGCAAACCGCTGTCCCTTTCTTTTATCGGCGAAGACTTTATGGCTTTTGATTTTGCTACACCCGCCTTATTCAAAGGATAAAATATTCGCATGCCTCTTTTAGGACCCGCCGGCCCTCTATACCTTACAAAATATTTAGGATTAATAGCGCCTAAGGCCCGCTGCCTGTTCCTTGCCATCCGAACAGGCATATCTGATTTAGCTCTCGATTCCGCGATACGGGATACCATCCCGCGCGCTAAGCCAACCCACCGCAAAGAACTACTCGCGCTATTCCGGTTTTGTCCGTTACCCACATCAGTTATGTACAAATCCTTTGACTTGGATAATCTTAAAATCCTCCTGAAAAGACAAGGGACAATACAACTCACACCCAGCAATACCAAACCGCCAAGGATATATTTATATACCATGTCTAGTTCCTTTAACCAAATCTTTACATTTGAGATTATCGGCATAACGTAAACTTTAATATCGAAAATCACTGGCGCGATATACGGCGCGGTCAAAGAAATTAGCCTGCCTATGACATCGTGCAGTAAAGGAGGTAAAACCACCAAAGATACCGCGACCAAAACAAACCGCAGCAGCTTCGTCAGGAAACGCATCTCGTGGCGTTTATGCTCCTTGCGAATATCCAATCCCCAATTTTTATGTCCCCATTGATAAATATAATATGTCCTTTCATCCGAAGGCTCCTGTCCAACCCAATTAAATCCCAACTCATCCTCAACGATCTCACGAATTACGTTAAATTCAACCTCATCGCCAACCCTGATCCTTATGGTAACTATAATAGGATCCGTCGGGTTACCGATCTCGATGAAACCTCGTTTATTGAACTGCTGTATGCTTTCTTTTATCAACTCCTTCCATACAGCGCTTCTAACTTCACTTTTCCCTTTATAATCATCTAGCACATCAACAATTCCTATATAAAGGCTGTTTCCCAAAACAATCCCTTGAGGAAACTCTTCCTTCTTACGTTCATAGTTAAGCGCGTATCCGACGACGCGTTCAAGCGCATACCCCGGGAACACTTCTTCTTCCGTCACAGCAACTAAACTGTGGTTCCAGCGGGCCATAATCTTTCTCTTTCCAACATACCACTGGCCAAGAAGCTCTTCTTTTGTAATTTTCTTAGCGTGACTCGCGTTATATATTTCCACAATCTCATGGGCGAATTCGGCAGCTCGCTCATCATCGAGGAGACGGATAGTTATAGGAACTCTCTTTACAGACACTTCCTCTTTTCTACTAACCGGACTGCCAGCCGTTTTATCTACATCTTCTGCTTTTATATCGGCAATGACACCGGACAGCTCATCCCAGACCTTTTCACTCTTCGCGCGTGAACGCCTAAAGCCTACAGCGAGAAAAATTCCGGCGGCAATAATTATGCCTATGGCGAATCGGAAAAACCACTTTGCCCTTTTAACCTGCCATACCAACACGGCGATATCGTAGCCATAGCGGGCCTGAAAGAAAACAATAACTTTCTCCAACTGCGGCTCTAAGGCCGGCGGGGAAATGATAACAAAGGCTAATATCGCTAATAAACCTGCCAGCAATATACTCTTTACGCTTATAAACTTAACTAATCGGCTTTCTCTCACAAGCGAAACTTCACGCGAATAAAGCGCCTCTGTCCTTCTGGGGCCATAGACCTTATACCCTTTCTTATTAAAACCGCTCCCTTCAATAACCGCGTGCAGGCCATCGCTCCCTTTGCGAACATAGACAGAGGCGGTCCGGTTAATCGTAGTGGCAAGCTGTTAATCTTCGGTATTAACAGGCATAGAGCCTGGCAG